>NZ_JBFUMG010000768.1:0-1638 GCF_054049495.1 Phyllobacterium sp. P5_D12
CGCTCATTCTGCAGAACCGAATAGCCGGCACCGACGAGCCCGGCAAAAGTTTCGGATGAAACATCGACGGTGCCGGCAATGATACCTCGCGGTGTGCCGCGGCCGGTCGAGATCTTGGCGTACAAGATGTCGGTGAACAGGCTGTAGCGRTCGTAGCGCGCCTCGGCAATCGCCATCGCGGCAAAGTCGAGATCTTTCAAAATGTCCCCGAAATCCATGTCGAGATGCACGGTCGGCAAACCGAAAAGCCCGGCGTCACCGGACATGCCCGCGGCCCAGAAATACGGGGCAATGGCAAACGTCCAACCATCCCTCTCGGTCTGCTTGAGTTCGGGTGCCCCATCGGCGACATGATGTCGGCGGCACGCACGGGACTTGCTGCCAGAAGACCAGCTGCGATCAATGACATCAACGAAAAGGAATATTTCATCTCGGTCATTGATGGCATTAGTTCAGTTGCCGCAGTGAGGGGTACATGATGTATATCCATGGCTCATTGGAAATCTCACTTCAAATGCCCGCCTTGAGCGGAACCTAACCACAGACCCGGTTTTCTAAAGTGCAGATACTAGACGGGCCATTGTGCCTCATCATCAAGCTGAAATCTCGATATCGATAAAGCCCTGATCGCGGAGCATATCTTCCAAATCCGTGCGCAGAGGCTGAGGGGAGGCAAACCAGGTTTGCTCGAATTCGTCGAACTTGTTAATCAGCGACGTATTGATATGGGCGCTTTTGAACGCCCTGGCATAGTCTCGCTTGGTCGCAATCCGGCTGCCAAGTTCTACGAGCAAATCCGCCTTCGGTATGGTTTTGTATTGACCCCGGCGGGTAGAAACGCTGGCGGTCGCGATTGGGGTACCATTCTTCGGCAGGATGGCGTTCAGAATGTCGAGCGGCTCATTTGGCTTGGCGGGGTCACGCAGCGGATTGTCATTCCATGGTGTGGCGTTTTCGCTGCCATGATGGCCGATTTTCAGAAAATCCAGCGGCTTGGCCAACACGGGATGACGCTTGTTCCACATGACATTCCACGAACCGTTGGCCTCGCCTTCATCATAACGCGCGTCCCATTCTGCATCGCCGACAAATAGCAGCCGCTTGCCCTTCCATTCCATGAGCAGAACGACGCTGGTATTGTTCGTCACCTTGCCATCGAGATCGGCGAAGGCGAGCGCTGTCGACAGCATTCGCGACTGCAACCGCCGGAAGTCGGCCGTGGCGATATTGGTCGGGAGAGGCGTTGATTTCGAAGGCGCCGTGTTCGGCGGCGTGGATTTTGCAACGACGTCCATGACCGACCTGACACCGTGCATTAACGG
This sequence comes from Phyllobacterium sp. P5_D12, assembly GCF_054049495.1. NCBI lineage: Bacteria > Pseudomonadati > Pseudomonadota > Alphaproteobacteria > Hyphomicrobiales > Phyllobacteriaceae > Phyllobacterium > Phyllobacterium sp. P5_D12. The sequence goes on from NZ_JBFUMG010000768.1 coordinate 1,323, forward strand.
GTTTTCGGGTTTGCCCAGATAATAAAAGTCAATGTCGTTTTCCGGTCCAAGAATCCGCAATGCTGCATTTTTCAAGGGCAGCTTGAGCTTATTATCGGTGTCCATGCCAGCATGAACATAGACCGGCTTGATATTGTTTTTTATGGGAATGATCTTTTGCAATGTCTCCATCACCACGTCGTTCGTTGCTGCATAGGCCGCGAAGAGACCTTCCAGTTCCGGACTGAAGTTGAGGCGCTGCGCCTGCTTGATCATGCCGCCGGCGAGAGCATGGAGCTGTCGGGCGTTCTTGGCCTCCGGATGATCGGGATCCATC
>NZ_JBFUMG010000769.1:0-1638 GCF_054049495.1 Phyllobacterium sp. P5_D12
AGCGCATACGTTGAACGTTCGCGTTCCGGAGTGGCTTGAACTTCTCGCGGGCTGAAAGGCGCTTGAGCATAAATGTCCTCTCGACTTATAACTGGGCTTTCGGTTTGTTACTCAACCCGAAATCAGAGGAATGAAATGACGACTTTTACGGAGACCTTTGTACACTTCAGCGATCAACCAACAGGGCGATTTTGCACCGTCACAATGAACGCACTTAAGCTTCCCGTCGCAAAGGTGATCTTTATAGATCCGCCAGTGCCAGATGAAACGGAGGCCGATGAACGAGCCCGAGTGCTGGAAATTGCTAAATCCTTGTTCAGCGAAGCAGCATCGAGCCTTTAGGCCCTCACGAAAAGCTTGTGGTAAACAATGGTGTCGGCCGGCTGTAGCGCCGCCACCTTTACGATGGTGTAGGACTTGYCGTTAAATACGAGCCTGTCAGTTGTGGTTGGCTCTATGGCAAGGCCCTTAGCGGCAACATAGGCGGTGCGATCTGTCGATTTCACGAGAGTGCCGTCGACGTCCCTCAACTCGATGGCCAATATCGCCGCGGTGCATGGAGTCTTCTGAATCGTTGGCTCACCCGGATCCCAGACAGGACCGCCGCCGGGAACATCGCGCCATATCTCGCAGGCCTGACCGAACTTGTCGAGCAGACGCAGCGCTGTCGTTTGCGATTTGGCGTAGTTGAACTTCGCGGTCATGCCCGAGACGCCTGCCCTACCAGCGCATTGCCGGCACCTTTCCGCAGCAATCCGCCGATCAGATCGCGGACAATCAGCAGGACAGGGCGAGCCCCTTCTGCCGAGGTGTTCGAATTGAGGTATTCGACTTCCAACTCGCCGACCTTCTCACGCTTGACCTGTTCGGAAGCGGTGAAGTCCGGGTTCATAGAGCCAGGCGTGATCAGCTCGCGAAGAGCGATCTCGGCCGTGGCGTATTTGATCTCGATCGGCACCTCATCAAAGGCAACGCCCCATCCCTCACAGTCGACCACATCGACGCGAGGCCATGCCAAGGCTTGCGGACGCCCGTTGCGCTTATAGCCCTGCCATTGGTAGGAATTGGAAAGGAAAGCAGTCGCGCGAATGATGGCGGCTTCCTTGAGTGTATCCGCACCGATCCAAGCGGCGTTGCCGTGCGAGGTGTGATAGGTGCCGATGCTCGCGGCATCCCAAAAGGCGTTTGCCGTGGAAGAGCCGGTCCCTGTTTCAACGATCAGTGCCATGGTCAGCCCTCAAGTTTCAGTTGGGTGATGGGACCGTCGGTCCAGATATCGCATTGACTGGCTACCTCGACGGCTTTCACCGCATCAAAGCCCATCGTCATGACTGCTATCGCGAACTGATAGCCTGACCCGATCGCATGAAATTCAGCGGACAACGGGCCGGTAAGATCAAGATTGTCGTGAGCGAAAAACACATCGCCGTTAGGACGGATCAGCAAAAGCTCGAAACTGTCCGGTTTCACATCGCTGCCAACAGCCGGAGGACATCCGGCATCAACCCATCTGCGAAGGATGCCATCGGCACCTACGCAAGACGAGCTGCACCCGAACAACGTGCCGTCGGACAATAGATGTATTTTGGTCTTCATGCCGATCGAGCGCTTGTCACCGCCATAGGCACGGCTATCGGC
>NZ_JBFUMG010000770.1:0-1634 GCF_054049495.1 Phyllobacterium sp. P5_D12
GTGCAACATTCCAGGGTGTAAACCTGTTGGAGACCGGTGGCGCGGCACAGAACATCGTGACCGGCTACACGTCTGGTACGGGCGTAACAACGATGAGCGTCGCGGCCTATGATCTTGAAGCCGCGCTGACCGCTGCAACATCGTCCTCAACCGTTGAAACAGCCGTCAATGCCATGAAGGCTGCTGCTGCTGGACTCGGCTCTGCCAAGACTCGTATTGATACACAGCAGACATTCACGGGCAATCTGATGGACGCAATCGATCGCGGCGTTGGCCAGCTCGTGGACGCTGACATGAATGCGGAATCCGCACGTTTGTCGGCTCTTCAGGTTCAGCAGCAATTGGGTATCCAGGCTCTCTCGATTGCCAACTCCAGCAACCAGAGCATCCTGTCGCTGTTCCGCGGCTAATAACGATAATTCTTCTAATTCAGATTTGGGCCACGCTTCGCGCGTGGCCCTTTTTGTTTTGCGACAACGCTCCGACACGAGGCTCTAACTTCGCGCAAGCTTCGCGCTCTATGGTTCCATCACGCGACGGTGGTGGGAATTGATGGAAAAGAACATAAGACAGACATTTGCGCAGCTCGGCACAGCGATGCAGAAGCTTGGCGCAAGGCGGCTCATTGCTCTCGGGATCATTGGCATCACGCTGTTCAGCGCCATTCTTGTATCAAGCCTTTACCTCAACCGGCCGCAATACGAGACGCTGTATATCGGCCTTAGCCGCGACGATGTTAACCGCATGGGCATGGCGCTTGGCGAAGCCGGCATTCCCTTCGATGTGAAATCGGACGGCACCTCCGTTCTGGTGGCCTTTGGCAAGGCGGATCAGGCACGCATGTACCTTGCGGAAAAAGGTTTGCCCACCAGCAACAATGCCGGTTACGAGCTGTTCGACAATATGGGCTCGCTCGGCCTCACATCGTTCATGCAGGAGATCACCCGGGTTCGAGCGCTCGAGGGTGAAATTTCCCGTACCATTCAGGCAATCCGCGGCATCAAGGCCGCCCGCGTTCATATCGTCTTGCCGGAAAAGGGAAGCTTCCGTCGTGGCGATCAGGCACCATCCGCTTCGGTTGTCATTCGTACGGAAGGAGACTTCGCCGTCGAATCAGCACAGTCCATCCGCCAGCTTGTTGCTGCCGCGGTGCCGCAGCTCACCGCTGCGGAAGTCACCATTCTCGATACCAATGGCCGTCTTCTTGCCTCGAAGGATGACGGCACCAATGCGGGTGCAGTGATGTCGGCGACGCTCGAGCAAAATGTTTCCGCGTCGGTGGATGAGAGCATCCGCAAGGCTCTTGCGCCTTATCTTGGCGTTGGTCATTTCCAGACCAGTGTTCAGGTGGCGCTCGACACGGATCGCCGCCAGACCAACGAGACGGTATTTGATCCGGAATCGCGCGTCGAACGTTCTGTGCGGGTGGTGCGTGAGAGCGGCGATTCGAAGAATTCGACCAGCGACAATGCAACGGGTGTCGAACAGAACATTCCGCAAGAAGAAATCGCCAGCAAGAACGGTGATAGTTCTACAGAAAAGACTGACAAGCGAGAAGAACTGACCAATTACGAGTTGAACTCGAAGACAGTCTCGACGACCAGCGACAGTTATCAGATCAAGCGGCTCTCGAT
>NZ_JBFUMG010000771.1:0-1630 GCF_054049495.1 Phyllobacterium sp. P5_D12
CCTCCATACCGTCCAGCGCCTCATCGATCACGACCCAGGTCGGTTTATGCAGTTTGAGCCGCGCGAAAGCGAGAGACTGCTGTTCATCGTCGCTCAATTCCCTGTCCCAGCGTGCCTTGAAGTCGAGCATCGGTTCGAGACGGGTTAAGCCCAGCTCGTGTAGCGCCGAAACTAGTTCCTCATCGGAAAATCCTTCTTTGCCGACAGGATAGGACATCGCCTCACGCAGGCTGCCTGGAGGGAAATAAGGCAGGCGCGGCATAAAAAGAATGTTGGTATTCGCCGGCAGACTGACGGTGCCCGCCCCCCACGGCCAGAGGCCAGCCATGGCACGAAAGAGCAGGGTTCTGTCGATCCCGGGTTCGCTGGTGATCAACACACGCTCGCCCTCCTTGACCACGGCCTTCTTCTCCTTCAGGCGAACCGTCTCGCGCGGGGCCGTGATCTTCAGTTTGTCGAGGACGATCTGGTTCGTCTCAGATTGCGTGAACTTGATCCGTTGTTCGACGCTGCTCTTGATGTCGGTCGCCTGCACGGCCTGCCGGAACGAGGTCACGCGCAGAAGCGTGGCACGCCAGTCGGCGATGGCGCCGAAATTATTGACGAACCACTTCAAGGCATCATGCACCTGGTTGAAGGCCCCGATCGCCGCCATCAATCCGCCAAATGACAGGTTTCCGGCAAAGTAGACGGGCGCTGCCACAAGAATGGGCGCGACAATGGTGATCCAGCCATAACCGGAAGTGACCCAGGTCAGCTGCGTCAGCGCCGTAACCAGCAAGCGGATTGCCGCGAGGAGGCTGTCGATATCAAAACCGATCCGGCGATTCTCGTCAGCCTCTCCTCTATAGAGCGAAATTGCATCGATGTGCTCGTTGACTCGCATTAGCGAAAAACGAAGCTCGGACTCTTTCTGGTAGCGGTCCGCATTGTACCGGATCAATTTACGTCCGACGAGCCAGCTCAGCCACGATGCAGATGCGGCATAGAGGATAGCCGCCCAGACCATGTAACCAGGGATGGAAAAGCTATAACCATAGACATTGAACACGAAACCACTGGAAAATGTCCACAGCACGCCGATGAAGCTCACGAGCAATATCGTAGCCTGCAACAATCCAAACCCGAGGTCAGTCGACATTTCCGAAAGATGCCGCGCATCTTCATGCAGACGCTGGTCGGGATTGACGCCAATTGGTCCAGAGTTTGAGAGCTTGAATGCCCTGCGCGGTTCCAGCCATTCACCGACCAGATCGCGGGTCAGTCCCTCGCGCAGCTTCAGCCGCGTCATCTGGTTCAGCCAGGTTTGTGCGACGTTGAAAACGAGAAGAACCGAAGCGATTGCGAAAAACACCATCAGCTGGTCGACAAATGCCGGGAAATCGCGTCGCGACAGTGAATCGTAAAAAGGGACATTCCAGCGGTTCAGCAGCACCTGGCCCGCTGAGGTGACGATGATGATGCTGACGACGCCGAGAATCATCAGAATCAGGCGGTTACGGACGGGCGATATCCAATAGATATCCAAAATCACGCGCAACTGGGAGAGCAGCCCTGCTTCCACTTCGCCCGCGACCGAGGTGGCTGTGGATCGGCTTGGTTTCTGCTCCGCCATGAGTCTCCCCCGTGG
>NZ_JBFUMG010000772.1:0-1629 GCF_054049495.1 Phyllobacterium sp. P5_D12
ACGCTGCGCGGCGTGCGCGGCTTTGGCAATCCGCGGCCTCTCCGGTTACGCAATGGCAAGCCGGTTTGGGAACAATCGGATGGCGCAAGACCTTACCGCCTGCCCAAGACGCAAGCCCATGAATCGAGCATCGACGGGGAAAAGATCCCGGCTAATAGCGCGGGGAGTGTCTTCCTCGAGGATCCGGCGCATGATTATGGCACCGGCCTTGATGCCTGGAACGGCGGTTTGATGGATAAGTAAGGAAAAAAAGGGATACGTTGCCCTTTCTCACTACACCGAGCAGGACATCCCCCTGTTTTTCAAACTCGCGCGAAGCTTCACTTTGTGCGACGCCTATTTCTGCTCGCATAATGGCGCCACCGACCCTAACCGGAGCTTCATGTTTACCGGTACCTGCATGGGCAGGACCGCCAATAGTTATTTCAGTGGCGCCAAGGATCCCGCCTGGGTTGACTGGAAATCCTATCCTGAGAAGCTCGAGGAACTCGGAATCGAGTGGAAATTCTATCAGGACGGTTTGACCTGGACGGACGATGCCTTTGCCGGAAATTACGGCGACAACACACTTGAATATTTCAAGCGGTACCGGACCAATGGAACCTCGATCTACGAGAAGAACCAGAGTGTCAATTCGGTCCTTCGGACTGATGCCAGCAAACCATCGCAGTTCGAACAGGACATCCTCGACAATAAACTGCCAGAGGTGTCCTGGATCGTAGCTCCGGAGGCGTTTACCGAACATCCGAAATATCCCCCGCATTTCGGCGAGTATTATATCCATGAAATATTGCGCGCCTTCGCGGCCAACAAGAAGGTCTGGCACAAGACGCTATTCCTGATCAATTATGATGAGAATGGCGGGTTTTTCGACCATGTTCTGCCACCCACGCCGCCTCTGGACGGCGATCATGGCAAGACATCGCCGAGCATTACATTAACGCCAAAAGGCACAGTCAATTCTGAAACGTCCATCCAGCGCGCTGATCCGATAGGGATGGGTCCCCGAGTGCCGATGCTGGTCATCTCGCCCTGGAGTGCCGGCGGCCGGGTCAATTCGGAGACTTTCGACCATACGTCAGTCATTCGCTTTCTCGACAAATGGCTGATTGCCCGGGGCAAGCAAGCCGCGGACACGCCCGTCTTTGCCAACATCTCCTCCTGGCGCCAGGCCATTGCCGGCGATCTGACCAGCACGTTCGATTTTCGCCGGACGCGGACCGAAGGACTCGACAAACTCATTGGGCCCGATGAAAAATCGACGATCCTTACGGAAGCCAACCGAACAAGTGCAAGGGCGGCGGCTAAGGGTGCTTATTTCACACCGGGGATTGCCGACGTAAAGGCCGACGCTCACGCGGGCAAGCCGATCGGCAGCAAACAGGACAAAGCACGCTGCGAAATCCTTCCTATTGGCTATGATTTTCAGGTCTATTTCCGCTTCGGTACCCATGGTGATGGCAAGAAGCGGGTCGAATGGGTGATCCGCAATAGAGGGCCTCTCGGGGCGGCATTTTATGTAACCCCCTATTCGAGGACGGATGCGCCATCCTGGTACTACAGCGTCGAAGGCGTGAAATCTGGCGGAGGGCCCATCAAAGTCACGGACTACGCCCAGATCGCAAATGG
>NZ_JBFUMG010000773.1:0-1621 GCF_054049495.1 Phyllobacterium sp. P5_D12
AAACGAGGGCACCGAATGGCCGAACCAGGAAGCCTGCCGCGAAAGCCAGCAACGCGAAGATATTGCGCGTCGCTTCCGGATACTCACTGAAGAAAGCGGTACCGATGAAAGCGGCCAGAGAGCYATAAAGATAAAAATCGTACCATTCAAAAACCGTTCCGAGTGAAGAAGCGAAGATAACCTTCTTTTCCTCCCTCGTCATACCCCGACTAGAAGCGTCGGCCACAGAAGTGGTTGCCATCTCATTTCCTCCCAGAAAACAGCAGTTGAGCCAAGAACATGACTGGTAACCCCCTGTGCCATGTTCTCAGCTGTCGACACTACGCATGGTCATCCGCGGAGCCGATTGCCCCGCCGTTGACAACGCGCTGGTGAATGTCCTCCGGAATTTCCCCCCAAAGGTCACGCACCCGATATACGGATGAAGTGTTCACCATATATTGATCAAAGCAAAGCCCGCATCTTACGTCAATTGGCGAAAATTGTGCGTAACACGACATATTCTTGTCATTTGCCGAGACAATTGACTCTTTACCGAAACCGCGTACAAGCACAGGCGGACAAGGAGATGCCCGCATGGGTGGCGAATCAACAGCGCTTTTTTTGACGAACGGTTCCGGCAAGCTTGCCGGAGGCATTGACGCGCGCGCTCTTGCTCTTAAAATTTCGGCCAAACAGACTGCGAAAACGACCACCAAAACGGTCTGATTTCCCTTGGCCTGCTCGCCCCCTCCCGGGTCCGGCCCGGGGGAGAAGACCCGCAGTGGCCAGCGGGTTTATACAGCAGAGAGGGACAGGAGATATTACAGATGAGTTTCAAGGTTGCGGTTGTTGGTGCCACAGGAAATGTGGGCCGCGAAATGCTTACAATACTGGAAGAGCGTGGCTTTCCGGTCAGCGAAGTCGTGGCGCTTGCCTCGCGCCGTTCACAGGGAACCGAGGTGTCCTTTGGCGACCGGACGCTCAAGGTCAAAAACCTCGATAATTACGATTTCTCCGATACTGACATCTGTCTGATGTCCGCCGGCGGTAATGTCTCGAAGGAATGGTCGCCGAAGATCGGCGCGCAGGGTTGCGTTGTCATCGATAACTCCTCCGCATGGCGTTACGATTCAAACGTACCGTTGATCGTGCCGGAAGTTAATCCCGATGCAATTACCGKCTTCACCAAGAAGAATATCATTGCCAATCCGAACTGCTCGACGGCGCAGCTCGTGGTCGCATTGAAGCCATTGCATGATAAGGCCAGGATCAAGCGCCTGGTGATCGCGACCTATCAATCCGTGTCGGGAGCCGGCAAGGACGGCATGGACGAACTGTTTCAGCAGTCGCGGGCGGTATTCGTCGCCGATCGAGTGGAAGCCAAGAAATTTACAAAGCGCATTGCTTTCAATGTCATTCCACATATCGACGTCTTCATGGAAGATGGCTCGACCAAGGAAGAGTGGAAGATGGTCGCAGAGACCAAGAAAATGCTCGATCCGAAGATCAAACTTACGGCGACCTGCGTCCGGGTACCGGTATTCATAGGTCACTCCGAAGCGGTGAATATCGAATTCGAAAGCCCGATGAGTTCCGAGGAAGCCCGTGAGATCCTGAGCGATGCGCCCGGATGCCTGGT
>NZ_JBFUMG010000774.1:0-1621 GCF_054049495.1 Phyllobacterium sp. P5_D12
CTGGTAAAAGCAGGCACGGCAAACAGCGTGCCTGCGACCGTCGATTTTGTGGAAGAGCTTGGCTCTGGACGCAATGTGCACGTCGACATTGATGGAACGATCTTTGCCGTCAGTGGCGATGAAGGTCAATTCTTCGAGACTGGTGCGACGGTCGGTCTGCAATTGCCATCCGAACACATTCACTTGTTCTCCAGGGACACCGGATTGCGTCTCGACGACGCGCCTGCGTTGAAACACAATACCAATCAATCGACCGTGGCAGCTTAGCTGTACTGAAAGGATCAATCATGAATACGGAGTCCATCATTTCGGCCGTCGGCTTCTGCACTTATACGGGCGACGGCAATTTCAGCGTGCTTGAAGATTCTTTGCGGACGATCAGTGACCTTGGTGCGAGCGCTGCTGAGTTGTCGCTTTATGGCGAAGAGCTCATTTCCGGTGGCCGCATCATTCCAAGCCGGTTGGAACGCCTGCTGGAAATCACCCGCCAATTCGACCTGCGCTATAGCGTACATGGCCAGATCATTTCCAACTTCATGGACAAGGAACATCTGGCGCTGCAGAAGTCGGTCGTTCGCGCCATGCTTGAATTGTGTAATCGTGTGGAGGCCGGCATTCTCGTCCACCATTGCGGACAGGCCAAGATGCCGGCACTGACGCGTATTGGCGATCTCGACCAGATGGAGCGCGATGCATTGGCGGAATTAGCCGAAGTCGCGAAGGGTTATGGCGTGCGGATCGCATTGGAAAATATCTTCGCACTCAACGACGCAGAGTATCGGCAGACGCCGACAAAGGTCGGTGAAACCGTCAGCGCAGTCAACAGTCCGAATGTCTGTGGATTGATCGACTTCAGTCATGCCTATATCGAATGCACGCGACTAGGCCTCGATTGGCGCGTGCAGATCAAGGCAATGGCTCCGGTCACCGGACACCTGCATGTTCATGACAGCTTTGGCCGCCCATACAGCATGACGAAGTTCTACCACCCGGCGGAGGCGACTGCACTTGGCATCGGCGACCTGCATTTGCCGATTGGCTGGGGCGACATTCCCTGGGAAGAGATATTCTCGGAACTTACATTCCTGCCGGATACGACGTTGATCATGGAAATCACGGAAAACCGTTTCGCCACAGAGCAGGCGGACAGTCTTGCGCGCGCTCTAAAGCTTATGGATCTGGTCAATAGCCGCCGAATAGCAGCGTGAATTCGTCAGTTGTGGCGGTTGCACCGCCACAACTGTCCCTCATCGAATTGTAAAAGGTTCGACTGCGGCATAGACCGCGTCCGGTACACTCACCTTCAACAACTCCATGTTCCGGTTGAGGCTCGAGGGCTTGGCCGTGCCGATCAGAACGTTGGCGACGACCGGCTCGCGGAACGGGAATTGCATCGCTGCGGCGGCAAGTGGGATCGAGTTGGCTTCTGCGACTTTCTGCATGGAGCGAACGCGACCGAGAATATCGTCCGAGGCAGGGCCATAATCGAAATTCGCGCCCGGAACCGGCCCCGTTGCCAGAATGCCGGAATTGAAGACACCGCCGATCACCAGCGAAATCTGTTGTTTACGGCAGACTTCGAGCAAATCGCGCTCTGCGGACCGATCCAACAGTGAATAGC
>NZ_JBFUMG010000775.1:0-1620 GCF_054049495.1 Phyllobacterium sp. P5_D12
GCACCGGCAGACTATGTGTTGGCAGGGGAGACAGGATTCGAACCTGCGACCTACGGTTTTGGAGACCGCCGCTCTACCAACTGAGCTACTCCCCTATGTTCGGGGCGTACATTCCACAAAGCGGAGAGCTTTTCAAGTCCCAAAGGTACGATCAAGCTGTCATTGACAAACTTCTCGAACTGATCCCACTGCCGAGACGCTCGATAATTGTTTATTTAGTGACGATTGCGCTTAATTCAATACAGTTTGCTGGTTTTGGCTCTTGTGCGCAGGTGCTCGCGCTGGAGAAATCACCCACATCGCCGGGACCGGTTGTCATTCGAAAATTCAACAACTCGTTATGGTCCAGAATGGAAATATCGCTTGCCGGAATTGAAAGCATTTTAGCGACTATGCCAGCGTCGACACCCATTTCATTGAAGTAAGCGTCGAGTCGTTTGCGATAACCTTTGGATAGTTCGGTTGTCTTGTACGTTCCGGTCGATCTACGCCCAATGATTTTCGTATCGACGATTTTCTTTTTGCCTTTTACGATCCGGTAGCGTGTCTGATATTTTACCATCGTTTTGGTAACTGTGGTGGTGATCTGGTGGACACCCAGCTCTGCCCACAAACCGACAAAACGTTTGGAGCCGCCGGCAACGATAAATGGGCAAGCTGACATGCAAGCTGCCCAACCGGGATAGGCAAAGCCCGCATAGGCGCCATCCGAATATTTTGGCTTGCACCCTTTCTGGTCAGGATCACATTCATAGAAGCTGGTTTTTCCAACCGCAATGTCGAGCCCTCGCTTTCGGATCAAACGTCCTATTTCCATGGCCGCGTCCACCGCTCCGCCATTCGATTCTATCACAATGGGCAATCGCCGCTTGCCCAGCTGGCGCAGGACCTTGCGCAATCTTGAGGGGCTATCCGCTGTAATCGTACCTGAGGCCGCTATCCACTCGGGACAGGCTGGTTCGCAGCTTGCGGAAGCGTTCCGCACGATAGCAAATCGCATGGCCTGATCGGCGAGCTTGAAGGTCTTGGGAGCCTTGTCTGGCGCCGAAAGCTTCGCGGGAGCTTGCAGCTCAGAAGGTACAGCACTTTTTGCGGGGAGATCGGGCAATCGAACCGGCGTATAGGGCACAGAAGAAACCCCACTGCTCTTGGGGAGATCAGGAAGCCGAACGGGTGTATAGGGCTCAAAAAGCACCACGCCATTTTTTGGAGGCCGAACCTGCTTGGGGGGACGATTGGTCTCGGAAGGCACGAAGGATCGTCCCAATAGTCCGCCAGGAGTGTAAGGGCGGCTGATATTTCCTGGCGTGGTAAAGCCTGGCTGATCTTCCGCCATGGCAGCAAGCGCCGGTGCCGTCGCCGTGTATTGCAGAGCAGGAACCATCAGGAAGACGAGCAAGAAAAGCGGGTAGCGATATTTAACGGGTACTATCTGGAACACTCTAACTCCGCAAATATCTGGACTGGCTTTGCGTCAATTAGATACCAGAAGCTGTAACGGAGAGAAGTTAGACTTTGGTGCTAAGGCCAGCATAAAAAAAGGGCGGCCCGGTGGACCGCCCTTCCCGATTTTACGATCAGAAAGTCTTACTCAATGATCGACGAGACGATGCCAGCACC
>NZ_JBFUMG010000776.1:0-1616 GCF_054049495.1 Phyllobacterium sp. P5_D12
GATTTTGAATCCATTGTTTCAAGTGTCGCGTGGGTGCCTCGCGTTATTTTCCAGCTTTTTTCCATGAGCGTCCACGCGTCAAACCATGAAGAGAAAACTGGTCCTGACGCCCGCTATTTTAGCGAGGCGGTCCGCTGGGAAAACGATGTCATCCGTTCGGTCAAGCGTTCCCGCTCCATGGCCTGGATCGTCGCTGGTATCAGCGCACTGCTGGCGGTTACGGCAAACGTTTGCCGAGATAGCCCCGCGACGTGGTGCGGCAGACGCGCGTGTCCGCACGGTCATCTATAATTCAGCCAATGTGGTTTCTGTCGATGCAAGCCACGGCGTCTCGACGATGATCGTGCTGGGGGATGTCGAAAAGATCGAGACTGTGGCGGTCGGTGATAGCCTTTCGTGGAAGATCGAACCCAACAAGCGCGGCAACATCATCTTTCTGAAACCCGTTGAAGCGAAGACGACAACAAACATGAATGTTGTGAGCGACAAACATGTTTACACATTTATCTTGCGCGCCCATCCGGAATCGGAGGGAGACCAGACATACATGGTCAAATTTCGCTATCCGGATGAGGAGGCCGATTCAAAGCTTCTTGCAGAAGCGCAACGGCTCGTTTCCGAGCCGAACCGCGACAACTTTCAGTTTCAGGATACCAATACCAACTATAGTTTCCGCGGCGACGGCGAACTCAAACCCGCGAACGCTTTTGACGATGGCGTGAAGACCTGGTTTGGCTTTGAAGGCGATATCCCGGCGATCTTCATTGTTGAGGGTGGAAAGCGCGAGATACTCGCCAATTTCCGCCGTGAGGGTGATTATATCGTCGTCGACAAGATCGCCAGGCAATGGATGCTGCGGCGCGGCGACTACGCGCTCTGCCTTTTCAATCTGAAAAAAGGCGCCCCGGTTGCCGCCACTGCCAGCAACTCCTCCGACACAAGGATGAGGTGAGATGCCTGATCCCGATTACCATCTCAACGTAGAACTCGAAGAGGCCGCACGATCAAAGCTGGCCGAGCCGAAGCGCGGTTTGAGCAAGGCAGCGTTGATCGTGCTGCTCGCGTTGGTCAGCTTGCCATTGCTCGCAATGCCCTTCTGGCTTCAACCTCCGTCAACGCCTGACAATGTCGATACCAATGATGAGAACTTGCTGTCACCAGTCGGCAAAGTTCAATTGGCGGTTCCTCCCGCAGTCAAAGAACCACCTCCCGCGCCTGAGCCTACGCCAGCGGTGCAGCAGCCATCGCAGGTCGACGCAGATGCCGCTGCCGAGCGGGCACGACTGCAGGCGGAGGAGGAAGCCCGGCGAACGACGGAGGCTGAGCGGCTGGCGCGGGAATCAGAGACCGACGAGAAAAAGTGGKAACGCTATCGCTCCCCGATGGTCGTGACCGAAATGGGTCAAACCGAAGGACTGGCAGCCGAGCAGCCAAAACCACCGACGGATGCGGAGAAAGCAGCCGCTACATTCCAGGACGCCAATCCCAACGGGCAGTTTTTGTCTGCCATGGCAACCAAGCCGGTTGAAGTTGCAAAGGCCGAAYGGACAAAGCGCATCGATGCACTTGTGCCGCAGGGAACGATGATCCGCGGGGTTCTTGAAACGGCCGTGCAG
>NZ_JBFUMG010000777.1:0-1612 GCF_054049495.1 Phyllobacterium sp. P5_D12
GCGTTGAACAATCGGCAACTGGTCTGAAATGGATCGACCGGCTGGGGCAACGCGAAGCCAATATCGCGCTGGCGATGGCGCAAAACCACGGCTTTCCGGACTTGGTGACGCGGGTTTTGGCAGGGCGGGGTGTCGGGTTGGACGAGGCGGTTGCCTTCATGGAGCCGACGATCAAGAGCCTCATGCCTGATCCCGCTTCGCTGACCGACATGAACAAGGCCGCCGAGCGCATTGCCAGAGCGATCGCAGCCCGCGAGAGGGTCGCTATTTTCGGTGACTATGACGTGGATGGCGCCTGTTCTTCGGCGATCCTGTCGCGTTTTCTCGCCCATTATGGCATTGCCAACCGGATTTACATCCCGGACCGGATTTTCGAAGGTTACGGCCCCAATCCCACCGCCTTGGAGGAACTGGCGCAGCAGGCGTCGCTTATCGTCACCGTGGATTGTGGCACCAACAGTGCGGCGGCGATCACGGCGGCCAAGGACGCCGGTGCGGATGTGGTGGTGCTCGATCACCATCAGGTCGGCGGCGAACTGCCGGCCGCGGCCCATGCGGTGGTCAATCCCAATCGCGAGGATGATCTGTCGGGGCAGGGCCATCTTTGCGCTGCCGGGGTTGTCTTCCTGACACTGGTGCAGACGTTGCGGGTGCTGCGCGAGCAGCACGTCAACCTGGGTGTTCTCGGCCCGGATCTCCTGTCATTGCTCGATCTCGTGGCGCTTGCCACAGTGTGCGATGTGGTGCCGCTGAAGGAGCTCAACCGCGCTTTCGTGGTCAAAGGGATACTCGTTGCGCGCGCCCAACAGAATTCCGGCCTCTCGGCGCTGGCACGGGTGTCCCGGATTGGCGAGCCGCTAAATGCCTTTCATTTCGCGTACTTAGTGGGTCCCCGCATAAATGCAGGCGGGAGGATCGGCGATGCCGGGCTGGGTGCAARGCTGCTGACGCTTGACGATCCGAACGAAGCGATGCGTATTGCCGAGGAACTCGACCGCCTGAACCAGGAGCGCCAGGCGATGGAAACCATCATGCTGGAACAGGCAGAGGCCGAGGCGATGGTCGAGCTCTCCGCCGGATCCGGACCTGCGGTCCTGGTCACCGCCAGCGATGATTGGCATCCTGGCATCGTCGGGCTGATCGCGGCACGGCTGAAAGAGCGGACGCGGCGACCGGCCTTCGCGATCGCGTTCAACGCCAATGGTACGGGGAGCGGTTCGGGCCGTTCGATCAACGGTTTCGACCTCGGAAAATTGGTGCGAAACGCCGTCGAACAGGGGCTCCTGATCAAAGGCGGTGGTCATGCGATGGCGGCCGGAATCACCGTGGAACGCAGTAAAATGGCGGCTTTACGCGCGTTTTTCGAGGAAAGCGCCGGCGAAATGGTCGGCCAATTGCGTGGCAACGCGTCGCTTGCGATCGATGGCGCGCTGAGTGCTGCCGGGGCCACCGTTCCGCTCTACGAGACCATGGAAAGGGCGGGTCCCTTTGGCTCCGGACACCCCCAACCCGTGCTGGTTTTGCCGCATCACAGGCTGGTTGATGCAAGGACCGTCGGCACGAGCCATGTCAAGGCGACGCTGGAGGGCGCGGACGGCAAACGCATCAATGC
>NZ_JBFUMG010000778.1:0-1611 GCF_054049495.1 Phyllobacterium sp. P5_D12
AGGATGGCCTGGCTGACCCTTTAGGCCCATAGACTGGGCGAGGTCCACAGCGCCGATATAAAACACGTCTGCATCTATCGCAGCGAGCATTTGCTGCAAGTTGGAGAGTGCCTTTTCGGACTCGATCATAACGACCAGTAGTTTTTCCTTGTGATTGCCTTCCCACTGACTGATCCCCTCGATGATCGCCTTGGCTTCCGCCACGCTATCGACATGTGGGGTCTGGATGCCATCCACTCCGCAGCTAAGATAACGGTTTATCAGGCCAGGCTCGTTACTCCACGGTCTTACGACCGAAGCCATGCTGCAGCTTCTGGCCGCACGCGCAAGTTCCTCAACCGCCGCAAAATCCGTACTCGCATGCTCACAATCGATAAAAACGGTATCGAATCCCAGCGTACCTATGAATTCGATCAGACGCGGCGTTGGAAAGTCCGGATTGCAGATCGCAACAGTCTCGCCGGCTCTCAGGCGTTCTTTAAGCCCATGTTTCATCCTTTGACCTCCGCAGCGCGAGGCGGCCCGCCGTCGATCACGAAACGGGCGAACTCGGTATGATCGGCATTGGAACCAGTCCAGGATTGAGCATCCTCCCACAGCCGCAAACATGAATGGCCAAGTTCCGCGGGAACGTCGCAGGCCCGCGCCACCTCCATGGCCAGCTTCAGGTCTTTCACCATGAGATCAAGGGAAAAGCCGGAATTGTAGGCCCGGTTAAGGATGTACTGTTTGAACTTTTTCTCCGTGCTGTTGTTGCGCCCTGTGGATGCATTCAGCACGTCAACTAGTACATTACCATCTACCCCGAAACGCTCAGCCACGAGCAGCGCTTCCGCAGCCGCAGCAAGACCCGCCGCCGACACATAATTGTTGAGAACCTTGACCGCATGACCGGAACCGAGAGGACCGATATGGAAGCGACGCCCCATTGCCTCGAGCAGCGGGGCGAAATGCTCGGCAAGCCTGGAGTCGCCTCCCACCATAATTGCAAGCGTAGCCGCAATCGCGCCCGGAACACCGCCTGAAACAGGGGCATCAAGCATCCCGATTTCCCGCTTTTGGAGTAAGCTGCCGAGTTCGCGCGTCCCGATTGGAGCAGACGAGCTCATATCGATAATGGTGGATCCAGACTTCAGGCCGAGCAGAAGATGATCGTCCTGCCCTTCGTCTCCCAAGGCAACACGTCGCACGATCCCCCCATCGGGTAGCATCAGCACGATGACATCTGAGCGCTTGCCAAGCTCAGCGAGCGAGTCGACCTTGACGCATTTACTACTCGAGGCCGCGAATGCCCCTGCCTTTCCGGCATCGGTATCGTAGATGGCTAAGTTCCATCCTGCATTGACCAGATGCCCGGCCATGGGCTGGCCCATATTGCCGATCCCGACAAAGCCGACCTTTGTTGCATTCTGTGAAGCGCTCACGGCCGTTCCTCCCTGCAAACTTTTTTGGCTCAAGCTCCGGCAGATGCCGCAGTGTGGATATTCGAAGATGCCTGCACCCTTGCCGCTTCAGCTGCACTTCGCCCGGCTATGCGCCCAAAAACCGCTCCACTCATCAAGCCAGTTGCGCCCGGATAGTTGAAATAGAATAGTCCGCCTACCAGTTCTC
>NZ_JBFUMG010000779.1:0-1610 GCF_054049495.1 Phyllobacterium sp. P5_D12
AAAAATATGGGATTCCGAACCTTAATTCACCAGACCGGCATGCCGCATCGCCTGATCGATACGGTCGGCGGTATGGGCCTCGACCTGCACCATCGGCGAACGGAGCGCGTTCTGCATTTTGCCAAGCTTCGCCAGCGCATATTTCGGCCCGGACGGGTTGGGTTCAAGAAACAGCGCCTTGTGCAATGGCATCAATTTATCTTGCAATAACAACGCCTTATCATATTCACCAGCCAGCGTTGCCGCCTGAAATTCCGCGCAAAGCCGCGGCGCGACATTCGACGTCACCGAGATGCAGCCATGGCCGCCATGGGCGTTGAAGCCGAGCGCCGTCGCATCCTCGCCGGAGAGCTGGATGAAATCCTTGCCACAGGTGATGCGCTGTTCCGACACGCGTTCGATCTTGCCGGTCGCGTCTTTGACGCCAGCTATGTTCTTGAAATCATTGGCAAGTCTGCCCATCGTCTCCGGCGTCATATCGATGATCGACCGGCCCGGAATGTTGTAGATGATGATCGCCAGCGAAACCGCTTCGGCGATCGCCGCGTAATGGGCGTAGAGGCCGCGCTGGCTCGGCTTGTTGTAATAGGGCGTGACGACGAGAATGGCGTCGGCGCCGGCCTTTTCAGAAAACTCAGCCAATTCAATGGCTTCACGCGTATTGTTGGAGCCTGCGCCCGCAATCACCGGCACGCGCCCGGCCGCTTCCTCGATGCAAACCTCGACGACGCGCTTGTGTTCCGCATGGGACAGCGTCGGCGATTCACCAGTGGTGCCAACGGGGACCAACCCGTTGGTTCCATTGTCTATTTGCCAGGAAACGAAGCCACGAAAGGCTTTCTCGTCGAACGCGCCGTCCTGATCGAAGGGCGTGACGAGAGCGGTGATTGAGCCTTTCAGCATGGGAAACTCCGAAATAATAATGATCAGCCCCGAGACCCTGTCCGGTCACGAGGTGGCGCACCATAGTCGCGCGGGCTTTTGGTTACAAGTTCCTTTTGGTGATGGAAATCATCAACTTGAGACAACTAAAATTCCCGCGCCGGTTGAAATTCTTGCGCCCGAATCGCGGTTTCTTGCATCAGAATCGGCAATGTTTGTATGAGTTCGGCATGAATTCGCACCATTTGCGCATCCAGATCGGGACCTGAGCATCGCAAACATGCCAATTTCGGCCTCCGAACCGTATTTCAGGCGCAAATTAAAGAAACGCTCGTTCAATTAAGCGCTGGTTCATATGAGAACGCTTTTCGCGAATTCATGCAACTTGACGTAGTTGCCAAGTTGAAGCGAGCCTCTTTGACGCGCAACATGCCAAGTAACGATTTTGCCCTTTCAAGAACAGCGTGCGGTGCGTTCGAGTAATAGCTTTCTGCGCCGGAAACACCTTACCGTGGATAAGTCCGAACTTATCCACGCATTTGCGTCTTTGGAAAAGTTGGCAAAGCACCTCCCTCTCCGTCATCCTAAAGTACCACAGTTCCGTCATCGAAAGCACTTCCCCTCCGATATTCGTGGAGTACCCCCGCTCCGTCATCCTCGTCCTCGGGTTWAACCCGAGGACGAGGATGACGGAGAGGAGGTGCTTTAGGATGACGGAGAGGTGGTGC
>NZ_JBFUMG010000780.1:0-1608 GCF_054049495.1 Phyllobacterium sp. P5_D12
ATGTACAGGTCCGCGAATTCGGCTCGCCCGCCCTCGAGGTTAGCCATCTCGGCCTTCAGGGCACTTTCGATGACGTATCTTTCATCGCGCGCCAAGGCGAGATTGTGGGATTGGCAGGCCTCATCGGCGCGGGGCGAACCGAAGTAGCAAAGGCCGTTGCCGGGATAACCCGCCCGACATCCGGAACAATCAAGGTTTTCGGCAAAGCTGTGCGATTGCGCAGTCCAAATACTGCCGCCAGGTTCGKCATTTCCTATGTCAGCGAAGACAGAAAGACCCTTGGTCTCTTACCCAACAGATCTGTCCTGGAAAACGCGACCATTTCCAATCTGGCCCGCTTTCGCAAACTCGGCTTTTTAAATCGTTCATTGGAACGGCGCTACGTCAAAGGGGCCGTCAAGCGGCTTGACGTCCGCATGTCAGGCCCCGATGCGGAAATCCGCACTCTTAGCGGCGGAAACCAGCAGAAGGTTCTCATCGCCAGGGCCCTTGCCGTCGAACCACGTATTCTCATCTTCGACGAACCCACAAGAKGAGTCGATATCGGTGCAAAAAGCGAAATCTACAGCTTGATCAATGAATTGGTCAGGTCTGGCATGTGCGTCATCCTCATTTCGTCTGAGATGGAGGAAATTCTGAGGCTGGCGGATCGAATCGTGGTTTTGCGCCGGGGCAAAGTTGCAGTCACCTTGTCACGCGATGAAGCAAGCGAAAACACAATCATGCGAGCGGCCGCTTTGGCCGAATGATCCATAACCGGAAGATTCAATTCAAATGCTGAAAACTTCTACGTCTTTCCAAACCTACTCCGTGTCAGCCGCCAGGATATGGCGGAGAGTAGGCGTATTGGCCGCCCTCATTATCCTTGTGATCGCGGCATCTTTTCTCTCCGACAGATTTCTGACACCAGCTAACCTTTTGAACATTCTGCGGCAAGTGGCCATTGTCGGCATTCTCGCGATTGGCATGACCTTCGTCATTTTGACGCGCGGCATTGATCTCTCGGTCGGATCTATCCTCGGACTGTCAGTTGTCATCTACGCAGGTCTTTTAGAAACTCACAGCATGGCGATCGCTATCCCGCTCGGACTATTGGTGGCAATGGCCGCAGGTCTGGTCAATGGTCTGGGTGTCGCATCTGCTGGCATACCACCGTTTATCATGACACTTGGAATGCTGTCTTTCGCACGTGGCCTAGCTTTTCTCTACACTGGCGGTACGCCCATCCCGATCCTCAACGAAGCCTTTTATGATCTTGGCAACGACTACCTGTTCGGTATCCCCATTCCGTCGCTAATTCTTCTCGCAATCCTTGCCGTTAGCGCAATAATTCTCTCCCTCACGGCATTCGGCCGCAGTGTCTACGCCATCGGGTCCAACGAAGAAGCGGCGAGACTGTCAGGTGTCCCGGTGCGCCTCTACAAGATCATCGTTTATGTCATAGCTGGCGGGGTTTCGGGATTGGCCGGGCTCGTTTATGCCTCACAACTGAGCATCGGCACACCAATCGCCGGCCAAGGCTACGAACTTGATGCGATCGCCGCTGTTGTTGTCGGCGGCACCTCACTCTTTGGCGGCAAAGGCTCCGTTGGGGGCACGTTTCTTGGC
>NZ_JBFUMG010000781.1:0-1607 GCF_054049495.1 Phyllobacterium sp. P5_D12
GAGCGGGCTCGCGTGGAAACACTGCTGCAGGATTCCGACCATCGCATAGGAAATTCGCTTGCGACGGTCTCGTCGCTACTCGGTATTCAGATGCGGGACGTATCGTCGGAGGAAATACGCGCCGCGCTCGGGGCAGCCCGCGACAGAATTCAAACCATTTCGTCGGCCCACAGACGTCTGCGGCTTGGAAAGGATCATGAGACTGTTCGTGCGGATGAATATTTGCCGGAGGTCATCGCTGATATCAAGCAGTCGACCGCCCATGACCGGGATATCAGGATTGTCGCAGAGCTTGCCCCAATAAACCTGAGCTCCCGCGATGCGACGACGCTGGGAATAATCATCGGCGAGTTGACGATGAACGCCATAAAACACGCTTTTCCGGACAACAAGCCGGGAGAGATAAGAATCGATCTTGTGCGGGGTGAGGGTGATGTTCTGCGACTGGAGATCGCCGATACCGGCGTCGGCATGCAGAAGACATCGAAGAAACGCTCCTCTGGACTTGGGTCGCTCATCGTCAATCAGCTTTGCCAGCAATTCGATGGATCCGTAGTCTACTCTGCCAATCTGGATGGGGGCACCTCAGTGAACGTGGCGTTACCTGGCCTCATGGAGATACAGTCAGAAGAGGCCACTGAAAAGGATGAGTGATCGCTTCGTCACAGCGTCGCAGCACCTGTTTCCGGTTTTTCGGCGTTCAGATGACCAAGGGCAAGTTCGATGTCCCGCAAATTTCGTGTTACTCCATCATCAGGATCCATACCACTTTCTGTGGCCGCTCGCTGTAGTCCCCGAGCCTCGCTCAACAGTTCTTCCAGTTTGGCAATCTTCTGGACCCTGCTCAGGCTTTCGTCAGAAAGAATGTCATTCGCTTCAAGCATTTTCGGCCTCCTTCAGTAGCCTAACGAAAACGAAGGTGCTGGATAAATGTTCCCATCAAGGAACAAAGCACAAAGGGTTGCGTTCTTGAGGGAGCTGTATCGATGGTATGAGTAGGGTGGTGATGCGAGCCATCATTTGGATATGAGATCGGAAAACATTTCAGAAAGCACGTTAGAATTTCTGTCGGGGTCGTCGCGTCGTGATGTTCTTTCGAGTTTGAAGACGCTTGAAATTCGCGAGCATGACAACGAATTCCATTGTTTGGCGGAACTCGCATTGTCGATGTCCAACAGCAGCGGCGCACAGATCACGCTTGTGGATGAGAAACGAAGCCGCGTCTTGTCCCACGCAGGCCGTATTGGGATAGCCAATATCTGGGCTATTGAAGCCAGTTCACTCGCGGCACCTGACAAGAGTTGCCTGATCATTCTGAACGCCGCGGAGGATGTTCGCTATTCCGAAATCGATGCGGTGACCCAGAGGCCGAATCTCCGGTTCCTGGCCGTTGCACCGATCTGCGTCTCAGACGAGTGTATTGGAGCTCTCAGCGTCCTGTCCGATGAGCCCCGAACGGAATTCGCTTTAACCCAGCAGGAGCAACTCATGCATCTGGCAAGACTTGCCGGTTCGTTTATCTCGCTCAAACGTGAATCCCGCACGGGAACCGACGCCGTGGCGAAGTTGCATCAGGATGAAGATCGTAATTCCATGGCACTTGAGGT
>NZ_JBFUMG010000782.1:0-1607 GCF_054049495.1 Phyllobacterium sp. P5_D12
GATCGAATTCCGTGCGCATCTTGATCTTGTCGTCCGTGTCGACTTCACCGCGCCAGCCATTGATTTGTGCCCAACCGGTCACGCCGGGCTTGACCCTGTGCCGTGCGAAATAGCCGTCGACAACCTCGTTATAAAGGAGATTGCGGGTATGCGCTGCGATCGCGTGCGGCCGGGGCCCGACAAGTGACAGTGTTCCCATCAACGAGTTGAAGAACTGCGGCAGTTCGTCGATCGAGGTCTTGCGAATGAAGCGGCCGACGCGGGTCACGCGCGGGTCGTTCTTTACCACTGCATTGCGCGCCGTCGGGTCGCACATCTCGGTGAACATGGAGCGGAACTTCCAGACTTCGATGATCTCGTTGTTGAAGCCATGCCGGAGCTGCTTGAAGATCACCGGCCCGTTGCTTTCAAGTTTGATGGCGATGACAGTCGCGAGGATAACCGGACTGAAGACGATCAAGCCGAATAGGCTGAAGAAAATGTCGAAGGCGCGTTTGGCCACGGAATCCCAGTCGTTGATCGGCTTGTCGAACAAGTCGATCATGGCGACGGACCCGATATAGGAATAGGCGCGCGGGCGGAACTGCAGATGGTTGTTGTGTGCCGACAGGCGGATATCGACGGGCAGAACCCACAGCTTCTTCAGGAGCGACAGCACCCGTGCTTCCGCGGTGATCGGCAGGGACACGATCAGCATATCGATTTGCGCGATGCGTGCGAACTCTATCAATTCGGAAATATTACCGAGCTTTGGATAACCGGCGACGATCGGCGGTGACCGCTTGGCATCGCGATCGTCAAAAACACCGCAAATGCGAATGTCGTTATAGGGCTGTTGTTCGATCGACCGAATGAGGTCCTCCGCCGGCTTGCCGCCGCCAACGATAACCGCGCGCCGTTCCATCTTTCCGTTGCGGGCCCAGCGCCGGATCAGGCGCGACATGACTATGCGGAATACCAGGAAAAGGATCAGTCCCGACCCGTACCAGGTGCCAAACCACACACGCGAATAGTCTTCCGAGGTCTTGAGGAAAAACGCCGCCAGCGACATCATCGCGAAAGCGCCGGACCATACGAGGATGAGTTTTCCGAACTTGCTGACGGGGTCGCGCATGACGGCAAGCTGGTAGCTGTCGGTAAGCTCCAGGAGCATGACTGTGACCACTGCCGTGGCGAGGATCGCAAGCGAATACTGCAGGAACGTGTAAGCCGATGGGCCCACGTAAATGATGAAGACAGCAATGCCCGCCAGCACGATGATCAGGAATTCGATGATCCGCATGATGCCGCTGATCATCACCGGAGAATTGGTGTCCTTGGCATATTGCGAGGCGATCTGATAGGCGACCGGGCTCAGCACCGGCTTCTTGCCGGAAGTGCGCGGTGTGTCGGGCGTAAGGTTGCGAACAACCTCCCGCGAAAGCTTCGATTCCGCTTTTCTGTCTGTCATGATTCACCTGAACGCCCGAATTGCCTGTCAATAGCACATATGCGCTAAGAAAGGCTTGAAGAATCTAGAGTTCCAACGCTGCGAAATACTCGGCTTCTAGCCGCGTAGCCATTGCCTCGATACCGAACTTTTGCTTGAGGGTTCCGATACTTGGAAG
>NZ_JBFUMG010000783.1:0-1606 GCF_054049495.1 Phyllobacterium sp. P5_D12
ATCAGCAGCGCGCCGACGATCGTCAGCCAATGGAACGGGTTGGCGGCCGAGACCAGATCTTCGATCCAGACAAAAGCAATCGTGCCGATCAGCGCTCCGTAGAGCGAGCCCACTCCGCCCAGAACCAGCATGACGAGCGCTTCGGCCGAATTGGTGAAGCTCAGGCTGTCGAGGCCGACGACCTGTGTCGATACCGCATTGAAGGCGCCGCCGACACCCGCGACCAACCCCGAGATCACATACATCTTGATCAGGGTGAGCTTGACCGAGGCGCCCATTGCGCTGACCCGGACAGGATCCTGCCGGATACCCCGGCAAAGCATGCCGAAGGGTGAGCGAACCAGAATGCGCAGGAGTATGAATACAAGGAGGAGCAGGACGATGCCGAAGACATAGGCGGTACGGCCCCAGAGATCGAACTCGAAGATGCCGAGGATGGGATCGGGCGAGATGCCGGAAAGCCCATCGCTGCCGCCCGTATATTCCGATGCCTTGTTGGCGGCCTCGTGGAAGAGGTGAATGATGGCTATGGAAAGCACGAGCTGGGCGAGGCCATGTCCGCGCAGGATGACGACGCCCGAAATCAGCCCCGCCAGAGCCCCGCCAACTGCGCCGATGACGATCATGGTGATCGGTTCGGTGATCCCGAAATGCGCCGCCGCCATTCCGGCCGCATAGGCGCCGCTGCCGAAAAGTGCGGCATGACCGAGCGTCGCAACGCCGCAATACCCAGTCACCAGATCGAGCGACAGGACGAGAAGCATGATCGCGATCATGCGCGTCAGCAGCGCCAGATTGTCGGGAAACAGGAAGTATCCGGCTATGGCCGCAACCAATATGGCGGCGATGCCAATGAGGTCGCGCTGCCAGCCCCTGGTTTGGGCAGGCATTGCCGTGACATATCCCCCGGCACTCATTTGGCTCTTCCCATCAGACCGCGTGGAAACACCCAGACGATGGCTATCACCGCGAGATAGAAGAAGAACTCGCCATATTCCGGCACGAGGTAGCGTCCCGTGGTGTCGATGGCACCAAGCAGCAGGCAGGCGATCAGCGCGCCGGGGATGGAGCCCGCACCGCCGACCGAAACGACGACAAGAAACGTCACCATGTAACGCAGGGCGTAATAGGGTTCGACCGGCAACAGTTCCGCACCGATCACCCCGCCAAAGGCTGCAAGGCCAACGGCAAGCGCGAAACTTGCTGCATAGACGATCTTGGTGCGAACGCCCAGCGCTGCCGCCATCGCCGTATTGTCCACCGAGGCGCGCAGTTTGACACCGAAGGACGTGCGCTCGATCAAATACCAAAGCCCCAACGCGACAACCACGCCGCAGCCGATGGCAAAGAGCTTGTGCGCCGCGATGGTACGGAAACCGATATCCACGGGACCCTGCAGCCCGACGGGGAGGGGGATCGTCTTCAGCGTCGGACCGAACACGTAATTGGCGAGGCCGATGACGCAAAAGGTGATGCCGATGGTCATCAGCACCTGTGTCAATTCCGGAGCGCCGTAAATCCGCCTGTAGAGAAAACGTTCCAGGGGAACAGCAATGATGATCGTGCCAAGCACGGCAATCACGATCGCCAGGCCATAGCCAAGCCC
>NZ_JBFUMG010000784.1:0-1603 GCF_054049495.1 Phyllobacterium sp. P5_D12
GGTCAAAATTGCTCTGGCAGGTTAGTCCAGATTGATGCAGTAGCCGAGAAAGCGCTTGGAATCGATCGGATCATAACCAAGTTGCTCACGCAGCTTCTTGCGAAGCTTGCTGATGTGACTCTCAACGACACTTTCCTCGACATCGCTGTCGAAAATGCCGTAGATCGCGCTGAATATCTGCGCCTTGTTCAGGCGGCGCCCGCGATTGGCAATCAAATATTCAAGTATCCGACGTTCCCGCCGCGGCAGGGAAAAATCAAGCCCATTGACCTGCGGATCGCGGCCGTCAGAAAATACCCGAATCGGACCTACCTGCGTTCCCGCATCGCCATTGCCATAGCGGCGTCGAATGGCATTGATCCGCGCCAGTATCTCTCGCACATGCATCGGCTTGCGAACCACATCGTCGACACCCGCCTGGAAAAGCTCCAGCGTGTGTTCCAATGACTGCGTCTCATTGACAGCGATGACCGGCGCTGAACAGCGCTCCCGAATTTTTTGTGGAAACTGGCTGCGATTGACACATTCTCCTATGAGAAACGCCTCGACCGCCATAATGTCGTTTTTCTGAACGGTGGCGACCCAATCGCCGAAATCGTCCGGAGTAAAACCTGTTGTTGTTATGCCCTCACGGGCGAACCACGCCGAATACCCACTCGTCACCAGACTTCGTTCGTCGACGACTACAATCACTGCCCCACCTTCCGAATCATTTATTTTGCCCCAAGCAACACACAACTAGCGGGGTCGATGACTCGGCGACAATCCCCAATATATTGTACCTAATTTATTGGGAGACCTAAATAATTCGGATTAGATGAATTCTTGGGAAGGGCTGGCGGGTCCAGCGCGGGCAGGATCATTACCAATTTCAACTTTACAAAATATGACTGCGAAGACAAATTCACGTTTTATTACCAAGTATTAACACAGTCACTTATCGCAAAACATTCGCGCCTTCGGCGTCCAGTTGCCGAAGCCGGCAGCCACCATATTTTCAATTACTCGGCAAACATATTGCTTCTGGGCCGGGTCGTTGTTGGGTCCCGCGTGATAGCGCGCAACCGCCATGGTCCAGCCGCCTTCGCGTGCTCTAAGCTCTTTTAGAAATCGCGCGGCGTAATCCACATTGGCGGCAGGGTTTAACATCGCCTCAACAGACGGGAACTTGCTAGCGTGAAAATAGTGATTGATCTGCATGCATCCGATGTCGATGAGCTTCGCTCCCTGCGAATGCGCCTCGTTGAATTTGGCCACAGCAGCTGCTGCTGACGACATAAAAACTGCTTTGCCTTCTATATTCATTGCATAGGGCTGGAGCGAGTCCTTGTGGCCCGTTTCAGTCAAACCTACCGCGTAGAGAATACCGATGGGAATATCGTACTTCGTCGAGGCACGGTGCATTTGCCGCTCGCAGAGGTTTTCCGCCGAAGCAGTCTGCAACGCGAGAAACAGGCTAAACAACCAACCCGCGTGAAAGGCCGTGCTCGATAACCGGACCAGTTGCCTTTTCCACATGCTCATCGGATCGCACCTCTCCAAAGGGCCATTGATTGCCGGAACGGTCACCGGGCGTGCCCTGGAATCCTGATTGACCCTGACC
>NZ_JBFUMG010000785.1:0-1600 GCF_054049495.1 Phyllobacterium sp. P5_D12
AGGTGCAGCGGTCCTGATTGTAAATGTACCGCGGGAGGAGGTGCAGTACATTCCATGTTGGGGTATCTGGGAGGAGAAGAACCCAACACCAACAAGTTAGCATCGCACAAAAATCTGGCAACTTACAAAAATGCATAATAGCTATGCAAATTGTCGCATTGACCAGAGCAATGCCGACTCACCTGTGAGCACCGTACTACGTCGAATTTCGAATTTTGCGGAATCAGGCAGCAACTGCCATGAAAGGCCGCGTTGGGTCAAAAGTTTTTGATTTCCGCTGCTGCCAATCCCTTTGTGTTAGTGTTCAAGCCGGTCATGAATTCCATGGAGGATAGTGATGGATGCAAAATCAAAACCCACCTGCCGTATTGTCAAACCCCACCACACCTATGGCGGCAAGCAGGGGCTCGACTACTTCGAAGGTATAGCGGCGGAGACGGTCGGATCCACAGGTATCTGCATGCATCTTCTGACTATCCCGCCTGGCGCGCGCGCCAAGGCGCATCTGYACGAGGCTCACGAAACAGCGATCTATATGCTGTCCGGCGAGGCGCATACCTGGTACGGCGATCGACTGGAGGAGCATGTCGTGGTGCATGCCGGGGAGCTTTTCTACATTCCGGCCGGCGTTCCGCATCTGCCGGCCAATCTCAGCAGCACGCCTTGCACCGCGATCATCGCCCGTACTGACCCGAACGAGCAGGAAAGCGTTGTACTGCTGCCGGAGCTCGATGCATTGGTGCCGGCTTGAGCCAGCGCGTCAAGGTTTTCCGAGGTGAAGTGTCAGGACACGGCAAGAATCTGATCGATTGCCGCATCGAATTTTTTTGCAATCTTCTTTGAAGCTTTTTCGTTCGGGTGAAGTTCATCGTGCCAATTGCCCTGGCAGCAATTTCTTGCATCGACAAGATGCACCTTTGCGGACGAATCCGCGACTCCCGCCAGCAATTCATAAAACCTGTCGACGGAGTACTTCACGATCTCTTTGGTGATATCGCTGTCCCAGGCGTATCCAAGTGCCTTAAACGGTTTGCCCAGCCATGGCCCGCCGTTGCGCGGATGCGCGTAGTCATATCCCTGCAGCAGGACATGGGTGTAGCCGCTTGACCAGACGTTGACGTTCTTCACCATCTGTCTGTATCCGGCTTTGAGCCCGTTCAAGATTTGTTTGAATTCGCTATCCTTGATGTAGTCACGCGGATCACTCGAGCCTCCGCCTTGAGAAAAGCGCTTGACGTACTTGGCCAAACTCCCGCCTCCAAGGAAGTCGTTGCCGCCACCTGAAAATATGAAAAACTGCCTTTGTCCCCCCGAAATCGGTTGTTTGTACTGGGGCGGATTTCTTGTAATTTCCGCGAACGTGTCGCCCGGAAAACCAATATTAAGTGTGTCGTACTTTGCGGTATCTCTAGCGAGGGCGTTAACAAAGGTCATTTCGTATCCCAACGCGCTTGACTCGGGCCAGAGGATGTTGATCCAAGAATCTCCCTCGGCAAGAATCTTTATCCTGCCTCCCACCGCCATTGTTGTTACGAGCTGCTCCGCAAGCGYTGTGCGCCGCATTGTCCTAATGGCATCAGATGCCGAAACACCCTTCAGC
>NZ_JBFUMG010000786.1:0-1595 GCF_054049495.1 Phyllobacterium sp. P5_D12
GGCAAAGGCGAAGAGTGTCTGAACCACGTCTGCCATAAATATGCTTGGTTTCGCGCGCCTTGTTCGCGCGAAACTCCTCAATCCATGGCAAAAATCGTGCGCTCAACGTCGGCAATCATCACTGCAATTGTTCTTTGCTCTTCCGTCGTCACGGCAGCAGCCAAGGAACATCCCCACTTTGTAGAGCCCAAGCTTTTCATCACCAAAGGCGGCGATGCAACACCGCAAGTCGCCCTGACGCTGGATGCCTGTTCCGGCCAGACGGATCTGCGCATTCTCAATGCGTTGGTTGAAAACCATATTCCAGCGACAATCTTTGTCACCGGCCGCTGGCTCAGGCACAATGCTGCTTCAGTGGCGATTATGAAAGCGCACGCAGACCTGTTTGAACTGGAAAATCATGGGCTTAACCATATCCCGGCCATAGACAACCAGCCCAAGATGTTCGGCCTGAAGACGGCAGGATCTCTGCCTGCTATCCGCACCGAGATTGAAGGCGGTGCGAATGCGATGATTGCAGCAACACTGACGAAGCCGGCCTGGTATCGCGACGCAACGGCTCGCTACAGCGACGATGCGATAACACTCGCCCATCAGATGGGGTATCGGGTGGCCGGATATTCCCTGAACGCCGACATGGGTGCCTCGTTGTTGGCCGGCCAGGTTGAGAAGCGCATCGCAGCCGCCAAGGATGGCGACGTGATCATCGCCCATGTGAACCAGCCGACGCGAGCAGCAGGAGAGGGAGTCGTCAAAGGCATTCTTGCCCTGAAACAAAAGGGCTTCCATTTTGCGCGCCTTCAAGATGTTCAGGAGAGCGAGCAGCCAGTAAGGCCAGGCGTCTAACCATCGTTGATATTTATACGACTATCGAAATATCTAGACTTTGGGATAATTGACAGGCTTGTCTGTATTGTGTTCGTTGCGGAACGCTCATTGAGCGACACCTTGGGAGGGGTTCATCCGCATGAAGATATAAAAATTCATATGATTTTTGCGGATACATCCGCGCAGTTCATTTTTTAGCGAACCATTTTTAAAAGACAGAACCACACCAGAGCTGGATCAATATTTGATGCGCAATTGTGCCGACGCGGCCAACCGCGCAACGGCGCCGCACGTTTGGACGTAGCTGCACATCTCATTGATTTCCCGTCGAAATGTCTGGTTTGCCTCACCTTGATTCGAGGAGGAACTATCTTGAACCGTATTCAAATTTCTATTCTGAGCTTGATGTTGTTGCCGGGTCTCGCAGGTTGCAACGATTCAAAACCTGCACCGGATGCCAGCACGTTTGCTAGTTTGCCTGAGCATAAAGATGAGCCCGGCGGCGAGGTCGGAACGACTGTCGAACCGCCGGTCGACGCCATACTGATAAAAGACGGCACCATCACAGCAAGGCCAGGCGGCTTTGACGTGCAATTGCAGAAGGATGTGCTTGAGGTGCGAGCCGCTGCAGCAAACGCTTTGCGCGTGCATTTTCTTCCCGAGGGAAAGGCGTCAGCACCGACACAGGTGATTGACCCCAACCTGAAAATGGATGCAGCGTTTAAGCTCGATCCTGGCGCCGATGACGAGACCATGCGGTTGAACAC
>NZ_JBFUMG010000787.1:0-1595 GCF_054049495.1 Phyllobacterium sp. P5_D12
GGTCGGCAGCGCCAAGCTTCCCCATTAATGAATTTCCCTCATTAGCTTGTAGAAATTTACGACGGTTATTTCATCTTCTTACATGCGGTAGAACTTGGGTGCATTCAACAGGAAAGGAAAAACATCATGCGCATCTGGTTCATTACGGGAGCATCACGCGGCTTTGGCGCGCTGATCACCGAGGAAGCTTTGAAAGCCGGCGATGCCGTTGTTGCAACCGCCCGCAACCCTGCAACAGTCACTGCTCGGTTTGGCGATCATCCGAACCTGCTTCCAGTCGCACTGGACGTCACCAATGAGGAACAGGCCAACGCGGCAGCCGAGCAGGCGATCAAGCGCTTCGGCAAGATTGACATTCTCCTGAACAATGCCGGTTTCGGCCTGCTTGGAGCTGTTGAGGAGGCAACAGCATCTGAGATTGAAAAGCTCTATGCCACAAACGTCTTTGGCTTGCTCAAGGTCACCCGCGCTGTGCTCCCCCACATGCGCAGACAGCGTGCCGGCCACATCATCAACATTTCGTCCATCGGCGGCTATGTCAGCCATCCCGGATGGGGCATTTATTGCTCGACGAAGTTTGCGGTCGAAGGCCTCTCCGAGGCTTTGTCGGACGAACTCGCCCCACTCGGCGTTAAGGTCACTGTCGTCGAACCCGGCTTCTTCCGCACCGACTTTCTCGATGAAAGCTCGCTTTCAATCAGCCACAGCGCCATTGCTGATTATAACGATACCCCCGCCGGCGAGATGCGATCCGCAGCTGCACAATTCAATCACGCCCAACCTGGCGATCCGGCCCGTCTGGCAAAAGCCATGATCACTGTGGCCCATTCCGACAATCCACCGCTTCGCATGCCATTCGGCTCTGACACCGTGGCGGCGATCGAAAAGAAGAATACCGCGGTTGCCGGAGAGCTCGCCGCATGGCGGGAGCTGGCGGTCTCTACTGATTTCCCGGCGGGCAGCTGAGCGAAAGGAGCAATACAATGTTTAACAGACGATCCACTTTCCATGTATTGGCGATTTCTGTTGGCCTGTTATTTCTCGCACCGATGAGGTGAGTTTGGCACATTCGGCGGACACCGTCGAAACGCGCAACAAGGCCACGGTTCAGGCAGGCTTCGATGCCTGAAAGAGCGGAACCCGAAGTCTCTATGATGATCAGGCGGAGGACGCGACGTGGGAGTCGGACCGGCTTGTTCCCACCATCCGCAATATTTACGCTGATGGTGACACGGTCATCATATTCTTCGATGCCGAGGGCAGGGCCTGCGATGGCACTGCCTGACGCAACACTTTTACGTGTCATTTGCAATTGCAGGAGAACAGATCGTGAAAGCCTCTGCCTTCTTCGACAGCGTCGCCTTCAATGCGCTCTTTGGTGCATTTCCTACTTGCCTAAACAGCGGTAGGCGAGGGAGCCACGATCGACGCGGGTCCCACATTTCGCACCAAAAAAGAATGGATCTGCGCTATGACCGCCGCGCCCTCACCGACGGCGGCCGCGACCCGCTTGGTGGAGCCGGCCCGTGCGTCTCCAACGGCAAAGATGCCAGGGCAACTCGTTTCTAGCGGCAGCCGCTCGCCTTGCCCGATAC
>NZ_JBFUMG010000788.1:0-1594 GCF_054049495.1 Phyllobacterium sp. P5_D12
ATCTGATGGGATGGGATGAACAGGATATCTTCGCGCACAGCTAATTATTCGGCTGAAGCGAGTGCGCCCCTCGGAGCCGGTGCGCGATCGATATGAGCCCATTGCGGCCGCTTGAACAGAAACTCGCCATAGCCGCTCCACTGGATCAGCCAATAGAGAACGACTGGACCGATGACGCCGCAGATGACGGTCAGAAGCGAAATCGTGCCGATATCGCTGACAATGCCGCTCTTCAGCAGAACGGTACGAGACAGCGCCATCGGCAGAAAGAAGGCGAGATAGACGACGATCGAATGCGCTCCAAGCCAGCGCAGCGGTTTCACGATGGCTTCCCACGACTGCGCCATATGGGCAATCAGCGCGGAAACGGACACGATCGCCAGCGCTCCGGCACCTCCGGCTGCGAGTGAGATCAGCGGCACGTTAGCCCATCCGCCAAGCCCGCCCGACGTATAGGCCTCCGCGGGTATCCAGGCGGCGAAAGCCTCGGAGGCAGGCGTGAACACCAGCAAGCCATTGATCAATGCCCATGCGGCGAGGATGACGAGGGCGGTAACAGGCCGCTGCCGCAGCCATTCGGCCAGGCGGAATATCGCTGGCGCAAATGCATAGCCAGCGAAGAAATAAACGAAAYGGGTGCAGAATTCATCGACCACCAGCCAGCCCGTATGGATCGGCAATGTTTCGAGCACGGCAGCGATCAGCAGGACCAGCCAGACATTGACGCCTTTGACGAGGCGCGTGACGACAAAGAAAACCGGCAGGAGATAAATGAACCACAACGTGCCGAATGGCTGGATGAAAGCGAGGAGATAGGCGGACAACGCGCCGCCTGTACCGCTCTCCGCCACGATGCCTGGCGCCTTGAACAGGAACTGGATGGTCAGCCAAAGCACGTAGAAATAGGCGAAGTGTACGATCTTGCGGTCGGCATAGCGCAGCCACGAGCGGTCGATCACAAGGCTGAGAAACAAACCGGAGATCATGAAGAAGTCCGGCATGCGGAAAGGCTGGGCAAAAGCAACGACAGGGTGCATCCAGCCGCGCGCACCGGCTTCGTTCTCAACGCCGAGCACCGAATGCATCATCACGACAAAGATGATGCAGATACCCTTGGCGATGTCGACCCAATCGACGCGCGCTTTTTCACCCGTGCTCATAACTTTTTGTACCCCAAAACCCATGTCCCTTTGATACGCGAAAATTGAGAAGGGAAAGTAAAATTCGGGTGATAACGCGTCGAAATCCAAGAAACAAAAAAGCCGGGCAGAAGCCCGGCGAATTGTGAACGCTAAAGCGTCCAGAGGGGAACACGCAACGAGTGAAAAATGGGAGGAGAACCACTCGTTACGCAAGGATTAAAGTAGAACCACCCGGGCAAGTTTTCAAGGGCCGCAAAATAATATTTTACGCGTGCGATGATTTTAGGTCGTTAACTCATAAATCTGGTCGAAATGGTAGGAGGCCATTTGTTCGGATACAAGGAGCAAAGGCGATGGCAATGTTTATCCATTGTCGAGCCTTTGCGACGATGTTGCCGGGCAAATGGACCCTATCCTCCGGACGCCGAAACGGCTGCAAGCTGCAGTGTCGA
>NZ_JBFUMG010000789.1:0-1593 GCF_054049495.1 Phyllobacterium sp. P5_D12
CACCACGAGGCTGTTTACGCTTGCGACGCCCAGATCGGGATAAATGAAGAGCCATTTCCAATCGAGGGAGATCACCTGCACATTGACCGGAGCGGCGCCGGAAGCGATCTGCTTGCCGGGATCGAGATCGTGGGAGCCGACCCAGGCGATTCCGCCGAGGAAAAGCACCACCATCGCGGGTATCGACCAGACGATCAATTCGATGCGGCCCGAATAGGACCAGTCGGGCATATAATTCGCCCGCGCATTGCTGTGCCGAAACCACCAGGCGAACCCGAGAGTGAGCAGAATGACAGGAATGACCACTGACAGCATGATCGTTGTAGCGTTCAACAATATCGTGTTCTGTGCGGCGCCAACCGGCCCCTGCGGGTCAAGAACGCCGCTGCGCCAGTAAAAGCCCGCTACGTCAGACATGACGCAATAACCAGTAACCGGATCGTCTCATTAACGAAGCCCCTTTTGCCAATCCGGTTCCAAGCTGCAATGGTGATGGCGCGTCAGTTCGGCAGGGCGAAAGCGACAATTTCGTCGCTGACCTTTGGAGTGAGGATTGAATTACCTCCCGCTGCAAACACGACATATTGTTTGCCCTTATATTCATAAACGGCCGGAAGCGCGACAGCCGGAGCCGACACGAGAGACTTCCACAACACCTTGCCGGTTGCAAGATCAAGCGCGCGTACCATCGAGTCCATGGAAGCGCCGATGAAGATCAAGCCGCTTGCGGTGATGACTGGACCTCCCAGGGTGATCGATCCCCACGACTCAGGCATATAGAAGCCATATTGCTGAACCTGGCCGAACGGCACGTCCCAAAGCTGCTTGCCGGTTTTAAGATCATAGGCAGCAATTGAACCATAGGGTGGCTTCCAGCAGGGCATTCCCAGAGGATTGAGGAATGTTGTGAGCTGGACTCCGTAAGGTGCGCCCGTCATCGGAAAGAAACCGCCGGTTTCCAGGCCCCCGGCAGTTGCTGCCTTGTCATAATCAGCGCGCGGGATCAGCTTGTAGATCTGCACTGCACTCGAATAATTGACAACGAAGGTGCCGCTCGACGGGTCGACCGCTCCGCCACCCCACTCGATACCCCCAATCGTACCCGGATAAACAAGCGAGCCTTCAAGGCTGGGCGGCGTAAACCGGCCCTCGTCGCGCAACGTCGCAGCGGTGCGGCTGCAATAGCCGAAGCTCACGATGTCCGCCAATCCAAAGACGCCTGGCCACTTGTCTCCCACTACGGATTTCGGCAGCGGCACGTAGGGCTGCGTCGGTGCAGCCGTCTCTCCGGGTACCGTTGAAGCCGGGAAGGGACGTTCCTCGATCGGGTAGACCGGCTCGCCGGTCTCGCGGTTGAGGACATAAAGGAAACCCTGTTTGGACGTCTGCACCAGCGCCGGAATTGTCGCTCCATCCTTCTGTATATCGATGAGTGTCGGCGCTGAATTGGTGTCGAGATCCCAGATATCGTGATGCACGAGTTGCCTTGACCAGACGACTTTGCCCGTGTCCACATCAAGCGCAGTGACAGACGTGCCGAGCGAGATCGGGTCCAGCCTGTTGCCGCCGAAAAAGTTTGGACTGGGCGAACTG
>NZ_JBFUMG010000790.1:0-1587 GCF_054049495.1 Phyllobacterium sp. P5_D12
GTGCCTGAGGCGTTTGACGGATTCGACCCGGCTGCATTCGCCCCTACCGCCTCGGCCGCGGACACCGCACGTTCCTTCGACGAAATGGTCACTCATAACCGCCGCTCGGCGAAATCGCACTCCGGCATTTGGCGTGATCTTGCCATCCGCAAGCGCAAGACCGAGGTCGATGCCCAGGTCGGGCCCGTCGTCGAAATCGGGCGATCACTCGGTGTACCGACCCCGCTAGCGGCGAAGGTCGTCGAATTGATCCATCAGATCGAGGCGGGGACCCGCTCGCTTGAGCTTGCCAATCTCGATCTGCTTGCGCGAACGGAGGCCAGCACATGAACATCGAGTTCAACGGCAAAACCGTTATCGTTACGGGTGCTGCCCACGGCTTTGGCCGTGCAATCGCGCAGGCATTCGCCAGCCGTGGCGCACGCGTGCATGTCTGCGACGTCAATGAAGCCGGGCTCGCGGAAACCGTTGCACTTTGCGGAGCGGCATCGTCGATTGCGCATGTTCTGGATGTGGGTGACAGAAGCGCCGTTCAGGCAACCGTTGCAAAAATCGAGGCTGCCGATGGCGGCGCAGATATTCTGGTCAACAATGCCGGCGGTGTACGCGGACAGGTGGGCCGACCCATCGAGGAGATTTCAGAGAGTGATTGGCAGACAATTTTCGACGTCAATCTGTCCGGCGCCTTCTTCATGACGCAGGCCGTTGCCCCCAGCATGAAAAAGCAGAAGTCCGGCCGGATCATCAATATTTCCAGCGGCGCCGGGCTTGGCATTTCACTCACAGGAATACAGGCCTATGCCAGTGCAAAGGCTGGTCAGATCGGGCTAACGCGTCAGCTCGCGCATGAACTCGGTCCTTGGAACATCACAGTCAACAATGTCGCGCCTGGCTTCGTGCTATCGAACCCGACAACCGAAAGGCAGTGGGAGGCAATGGGTGAAGAGGGCCAAAAACGGCTTCTCGACAATATCGCCCTGAAGCGGCTTGGCGAACCCGATGACATCGCCAACATGGTTCTGTTTTTCGCATCGGACCAGGCGCAATGGATCAGCGGACAGGTCATCAGTGTGGACGGTGGCAAATGAATTCCGTCGAGAAATACCTTACTGACAATTACGAACATGCTCTCGAGGATTTGAAAGCGTTCTGCCGCATTCCCAGCGTCAGCACCGATCCCGCTTTTCGTGACGGTATCCGGGAGGCTGCCGAATTCGTGGCGAACCGTCTCAAGAAGGCAGGCTTCGCTTCGGTCGAAGTCTGGGACACCGGCGGACACCCTGCCGTTTTTGGCGAAGTCATCAGTGATCCCAAGCTCCCAATCATCCTCGTTTACGGCCATTACGATGTGCAACCGCCCGATCCGCTCGACAAGTGGACTACGCCGCCCTTTGAGCCGGCGATACATGATGACCGGCTCTATGCGCGCGGCGTTTCCGATGACAAGGGCCCGCTGCTGATCTCGATCCTTGTAGTCGAGGCCTACCTGAAGAACGAAGGCCGATTGCCGGTCAATCTCAAGATACTGATTGAAGGCGAGGAGGAATCCGGCAGCGAGCATTTCGAACCCACGCTCGAGCGCAATCG
>NZ_JBFUMG010000791.1:0-1583 GCF_054049495.1 Phyllobacterium sp. P5_D12
TCCTAAAGCGCTCTTCGTCGCTGCCTTGTTACTATTCGTGCTCGGGATCTTGCCCGGGCTGCCTGCATTTCCGTTTTTCGTGCTTGCGGCTGGACTTGTCGCGATTGGCGTATCTGTCCCGCGCAAGCTCGCCCGGGTGGCCGCTGCTGTACAGGCCGAAAGCGCACTGAAGCAGAAACATGCTGAACAGGAAGACCGGGATTCTGTCAGGGCCTCACTTGAAACGGCGCAGATCGAGCTCTGTCTTGGCAAGCAAATCTCGGCAAGACTGCTCGCATCGCAGCTTGAACTTGCGCATCGCGTCAACAAGATGCGCAAGAAATTTGCGGTTGAGTACGGTTTTGTAGTCCCGGAAATCAAAGTTACAGACGATTTGCTCCTACCACCCAAGACATACCGGATCAAAATCCATGGGACAGTTGTGGCTTCGCATGAGCTGCGGGTCGGTGAAATCCTGGTTATTCCCGGTGACCGGCCACMCCCGCATGTACCGGGCGAAGAGGTGAGGGAGCCGGCGTTCGGCATGAAGGCGTACTCCGTTCCGGAAATCTTTGCCGCTGACCTCAAGCGCGACAACTACATGACGGTCGATAATCTCTCCGTATTGCTGACGCATCTCAGCGAGATCGTCCGCAACAACCTGGCGCAGCTGCTTTCCTACAAGGACATGCGTGCACTGTTGGACCGCCTTGGACCCGAATACCGCAAATTGCTCGACGACATTTGCCCAGCTCATCTCTCCTATTCTGGCCTGCAGGCGGTTCTCAAGCTGCTGCTGACGGAACGGGTGTCGATCCGCAATCTGAATCTCATCCTCGAAGCAATAGCGGAAGTGGCGCCGCATATCCGCCGCTCGGAAATGATCGTCGAACATGTGCGGATGCGCATGGCACAGCAGATCTGCGGCGACCTTGCCGACAATGGCGTTCTTTCGGTCTTGCGTCTCGGCAACCGTTGGGATTTGGTTTTCCACCAGAGCCTCAAACGTGATGCCAAGGGGGAGATTACGGAATTCGACATTGATCCGCGTCTACTGGAGCAGTTCGGCAATGAGGCAAGTGTTGCGATCCGCAAGCACCTTGACGGGGGAGAGCGCTTCGTCCTCGTCGCTTCGCCGGAAGCGCGACCTTACATCAGAATGATCATCGAGCGCCTGTTCGCGACATTGTCGGTCTTGTCCCATGTCGAGATCGCGCGTGGCGTAGAAGTGCGTTCCCTCGGCACTATTTCGTGAGGCTCCAAACGTGCCGCCACTGAGCGATAGCATCATTGCGGCCCTGCTTGTTTTTGCCCGCGTAGGAGCCTGCCTGATGATCATGCCGGGCATTTCCAGCCCACGCATTCCAATGCAAATACGCCTTTTCCTGGCGCTCGCCTGCTCTCTTATGGTCGTGCCGCTGGTGCTGCCGCAGGTCACTCCAGCGGTAAAGGCAGCCCCTTTGATGCTGATGCGGATAATCGTAATCGAAGCAATCGTTGGCGCGTTCATCGGCATTTTGTCGCGCCTCTACTTTTGGGCACTGCAATTCATGGCCAATGCGATGGCGATGGCGACTGGATACTCAGGCGCACCAGAGCGCGCC
>NZ_JBFUMG010000792.1:0-1583 GCF_054049495.1 Phyllobacterium sp. P5_D12
CTGTCGGAGAAGTACCTACCTTGCGCGACAGCGTCGCCTGAATGGCAGGCTGGCTCATGTAGTCGATGAAAGTGTGTGCTTCGTCGACTTTCTTCGATGCGCGCGACAGCGCCCAGCAGCCGGAGTCCTGAACGCCGCCTTCCTTGGGGAAGGTGGAACGAACTGGATGGCCCTCGGAGGCAGCGAGGCCCGTCACATCGTGGTAGTACTGACCCATCGGAATTT
This sequence comes from Phyllobacterium sp. P5_D12, assembly GCF_054049495.1. Lineage (NCBI taxonomy): Bacteria > Pseudomonadati > Pseudomonadota > Alphaproteobacteria > Hyphomicrobiales > Phyllobacteriaceae > Phyllobacterium > Phyllobacterium sp. P5_D12. Next base: position 226 of record NZ_JBFUMG010000792.1, read on the forward strand.
CGCCCGACTTCAGCGATTGTTCGAACTGGGCCTCGTCACGGTACCACAAGCGAACGTTCGGCTTGACCTCTGCAAGCTTATCGAAGGCCTTCAGCAGGCCTTCTTCCGTATCGAGGGCGTTGGTGCCGCCAAAGAATGTTTTTGCAGTTACTTCCAGCAGGAACGAATTTGATACCAGAGCGAGCAAACCAAGCTTGTCGGCGTTGGCCTTGTCCCAGAACGCCGCCCATGACGTCGGCGCTTCCTTGTAGACATCGGTGTTGGTAACGAGCGTGATGTACCATGAGACGGCGCCGATACCCGCGACGGAGCCATCGGGATATTTGTTGACGAAGCGGTCGATGAGGTTCTTTGAATTCGGAATCTTTGCCATGTCGAGCGGCGTCCAAAGTTTGGTCGTCTGGCCCTTCAGCATTRCCACCTGCGACATCATCGAAACGTCGGCGGGAGCGGCTCCAGCTTTTGCAGCCTGCTCAAGCTGGACGAGCCAGGCTTCTCCTGTCGGCTCGGCCACGGATTCGATAGCGATGCCGGTTGCCTTGGTGAATTCCGGAAAGATGTTCTTGTCGAACGAGTCTTTGAAGTAGCCGCCATAGACGCCAACTTTCAACGACTTGTCCTGCGCGCGCAGGATGTTTGGCATTGCCAAAACGGCGGCACCCATCACGCCGGCGCGGAGCACCGTGCGGCGACTGACGCTCGTCTTCAGAAAAGAGTCCATTTGTCGTATCTCCTTTTTGTAAGCCAGTTTACTGGCCGATTCCCACTTCTGTTTTTTGTCGAATACCGGGCTGTTGTTCAATGCTGACGAGCGGTCCGGAGCTCCAATATCTTTGTATAGCGCGTCAGCGGGTAGCACAGAACAAAATAGATGAGCGCCACCAGCCCATAGACCGTAAACGGCTCGAATGTTGCATTGTTGATGGCATTCGAGGTTCGAACCAACTCCTCAAAACCAATAATCGACGTTAGCGCAGTGCTCTTGATCAACTGCACCAGAAAACCGACCGTCGGTGCCCGTGTAATCGCGAACGCTTGCGGCAGGATGATGAGCCGCAGCTGCGCTATGTAATGCAAGCCGAGGCTGCTTCCCGCATCCCACTGGCCGCTTGGCAATGATTGCACACCGCCGCGCCAGATTTCGGCGAGGTAGGCACTTGCACAGAGCGTCAGTCCAAGGACTGCGGCCGTCCACGCTTCAATACGGAAGCCTAGCAACGGCAGGCCGAAGAACAACAGGAACAACTGCATCAGGAGAGGCGTGCCCTGAAAGAGGCCGATGTAGTATTCCGCCGCTTGCCGAAGCCAGCGCCGCTTGGAAATTCGCAGCAGGAGAATCACAATCCCGACAATTGCAC
>NZ_JBFUMG010000793.1:0-1580 GCF_054049495.1 Phyllobacterium sp. P5_D12
TGACCATAAACAGCGCGACGCGGCGAACGGCTGGGCGCATCTGCACCAGCGCAAATGCAGCGACATAACTCATGAAAATAGTCAGAACGGTGGTGACGATCGAAACGACGATGGTCGTGCGAACGACCCGCCCGATGGCGGCGTTCTGGAACAGGCTGATATAGTTACCAAAGCCAAATGTCGGCTCGGTGAAACTAAGCGCAAGCACCTGAAGGATCGGCAGGACGTAGAGACAGATCGTCAACAGTCCCGCCGGCACCGTCAGGATGAGCGCCCAACGCTGAAAGTTCGTCATGATTGCTATCCTGCCACCGGCATTGCCGATGGCAGGCTCCAGACTGTTAGCGAGAAATGAAGTCGAGGAACTTGTTCTGCAGAGCCGCCTCGTTATCGGCGTAGTAGTCGGCGCTGATGATCAGATTGCTCTTTGAATTCTCTGGCGCAAGGTTGTAGACCGCCTTGTCTTCTTTAGTCATCAGCGCCAGCGCCTTAGGGTTCGATGGGCCGTTACCCATCAGCCGCAGCAATGTCACCTGGCCATCAGGCTGCAGCGAAGAGTTGATGAAGTCGTAGACCTTCTTGCCGGCCGGGTTGCCCTTTGGAACCGACCAGGCGCTCGAAAACACCAGGTTCTGTTCCCAGGTCCAGGTGAAATCCTTGTTTTCCTTTCGCAGCAAATTGGCGCGTGTGTGCCAGATATTGCCCATGACGACTTCGCCATCGCGGAAGAGTTGCTGGCTCTGGGCGCCGGAATCCCAGAAAATGAGGTGCGGCAGCAACGGCTCGAGTTTCTTGAAGGCGCGATCGACGTCAAGCGGATACATCTCTTCAGGCTTCACGCCATCCGCAAGCAGGACCGACTCCAGCTGGCCCTGAATCCACTTGCACATGGTGCGCTTGCCAGGAAATTTTTCGAGATTGAAGAAGTCCGCCCAGCCGGTTGGCGCAACACCCTTGGTTTTCTTTGCATCGTAAGCAAGAACGTTGGAGAACGTGTAGTTGGCAATACCAAATTCTGCGGCCATGCCGGGGCCGACCAGAGATTTGTCGACAATCGAATAGTCGATCGGCTCGACGAAGCCACCCTTGCCGAGCGTTACGGCGTCCGTCATGCCGCCATCGGTCGCATCCCAGGTCACATTCTTGGACTCGACCATGGCGCGGACTGCGCCGGTCGAAGGACCGGTGCCGTCGACTACCAACTCCATGCCGGTTGCGGCCTTGAAGCCTGGTCCAAACGACTTCTGGAACGCTTCAAGGGCAGCGCCGCCCCAGTTGCAAACCACGACCTCGGTCACTGCGGCCGAAGCGTGGTTTGGGCGGAAGGCGACGGCAAGGCCGACGCCGGCCATGGCGGCCATGAAATTGCGACGATTGATCTTGCCCGACTTGAATTGCTCAAGTGCGCTGATGGCTGCGTCTTCACCAAAACGATTGACTGACATGCTGTTCCCTTTTTTTGATTGTGGACTTTCTGCTGCTGTGACGAGCACTATGGGTGCTGGATCCGCTGTTATCTGCTCCGAACGACCCTCCGGTTGAGTTTCTCGAAAGGTCTCGGAGCACCTACCGAATTACGG
>NZ_JBFUMG010000794.1:0-1575 GCF_054049495.1 Phyllobacterium sp. P5_D12
GAACCGACCACCGCTCTCGACGTCACCATCCAGGACCAGATCCTCAAATTGCTGCTTGATCTGCGCGACAGACTGGCGATGAGTGTCGTGCTCGTTACCCACGATCTCGGTGTCATTGCCGGGACGTGCGACCGCATGGCGGTGATGTATGCCGGGCGCATCGTTGAGATGGGAACGGTGATCGACGTGTTCCAACAGCCCCGCCATCCCTACACGCGTGGTTTGCTCGGGTCTGTGCCGCGTGCTGGCGCTGTCCGAACCATGCTTTCATCGATCGAGGGGACGCCGCCCAGCCTGACGGATCTTCCGGCGGGATGCGCATTCCACCCGCGTTGCAGCTTTGCAACCGATATATGCAAGAGGGAGCGGCCACCGCTCCAATCGCTTGGTGCTGACCGAAAGGTCGCCTGTTACCATCATGATCGTGTAGCGGCTGCGGAGGCGATCCTTTGAGCGCTGTCCCAATCATCTCCGTCGACGGAGTTTCCAAGCAATTCGGCGCCTCGTATTCGCTGATGCGGCGCCTGACCGGCGAGCCGCCATTGGCGGTTCATGCGCTGAACAATGTCAGCTTCGAGGTGCATCGCGGTGAAACGCTCGGTATCGTCGGCGAATCCGGTTGCGGCAAATCCACTTTGGCACGGTGCCTGGTGCGTTTGCTGGATCCGGACGCCGGCGCTATCCGCTTCGAGGGCAGGGACATCTCGACCTTGCGATCTGCCGAGCGCCGCGCCTTCAACAAGCGGGTGCAAATGATCTTCCAGGACCCGTACGGCTCGCTCAATCCCCGAATGACCGTCAGCCAGGTCCTGAGCGAAGCGCTGTCAGTGCACCGCATGCGACCGAAGAAGGATATCCCGGCTCGCATTATCGACCTTCTCGATCTGGTGCGACTGCCACATGACGCGGCTTCACGCCATCCGCATGAGTTTTCCGGAGGTCAGCGTCAACGCATCGGCATCGCCCGCGCGCTCGCGGTGGAACCCGATGTCATTGTGGCCGATGAGCTCGTCTCGGCACTTGATGTGTCCGTTCAGGCACAGGTCATCAATCTGCTGTTGCGGCTGCAAGAGGAGTTGCATCTTACGCTGATTTTTGTGGCCCACGATTTGCGGCTGGTGCGCCATATCTCACATCGCGTCGCGGTCATGTATCTCGGACAGATAATGGAAATAGGGCCGTCCGAAGGCGTATTTGCCTCGCCGCGCCACCCATATTCGAAAGCGCTGCTCGATGCGGCGCCCGAACTTGACCCGACCCATAGATCAAGGGTCGTCGCGGCACGCGGTGAATTGCCAAGCCCGCTGAATGTTCCGCCCGGTTGCCCGTTCGCAAGCCGCTGTCCGCATGTATTCGATCGCTGCCGCGTCGAAAGGCCGGCACTGACCAAGCGGGCTCCCGCCCACAGCGCCGCCTGCCATCTTGTCGATTTCGGCGCCATGCCATCGGCACTGGCGGACGCGGTCTGATTGCCGCCGATTCGTAGTCGAACTCGAGGAATTTCCGATGAGCTTTACCATCTTTGAAAGTGAAGTCGCCAAGGTCAATGATATCCTGTGCGCCGTTAATCTATTG
>NZ_JBFUMG010000795.1:0-1572 GCF_054049495.1 Phyllobacterium sp. P5_D12
CTGTAGTCCAGCAGCCCGATGATATAGCTGTATTCCGGCAGAACACGCTCGAACTGGCCGGACACGCCTTTTGTGGCCGTCAAGATGACGCCCTTGCGCAGGAAGTGGTTTTCAACCTGCTCCTTGCTCATCAGGGTTTTTTCGTTCTCGAGCGACACCGAGACGATGCCGCCGAGAAGTTCTGCTTCGCCATCGACGCTCAACAGGTCCGATTTCAACTCTCCCGCCTTATCCAGGTCGGGCGCGATTTCCACATCGTAGAAACTGCCCTTGGCGAACGTCGCGTCGCCTGTAACGGTCAATGTGCCAATGGAATGGCCGGGCGCCACATGGCCGCCCTCCCGCATGTCGAGATTGCCGAGCTTGCCGGTGCCGGAAAGCACCCCGCCGGCATTGACCGACGCCATATCCGAGAACCCGTCGATCCTCGCCGTTCCGCCATCGACGAACAGCCCGAGCGTCTTGCCGCTCTCCCCGACGCGCAGCGCACCGCCCTTGTTGACGTTCACATCGGCAGAACTGCCATCGACGGTGAACAGCCCGCTATCGTTGACGATGGCGCTGGAGATGATCGAGCCGCCCTCGGCGATGGCAAGCTCGCCGCCATCGACGATCGTGTCACCGCGCCAGGTGTTCTTGCCGCCAAGTGTCAGCGTGCCAGGGCCGGATTTGGTGAGGCCGGCCTCGTAGGTCTTCGCCGCGAGATAGGCCGTGCGGGTTTCGGTGGAAGCGAATTCACGCTCGGCCGCTACGACCGCTTCCTTAACGATATCTTGACGGAATTTTTCGAAGGAGCCTATGGTTGTTTTCTTAAAGTCTGCATACCAGATTTTTGCAAAACCTCCCCAACTACCGCGCTCCCGCCACTCCGGATACTTCTTCTCAAATCTTGCCTTGACTATCGAGGCTAGGGGATCGGCGGCAACAGCCGCTTCTTCTTGATCGATTGCCGTGCCGGTATCAGCGACTTTGAACAACTTGACCAGAAGTGCGTCGGCGGCTGCCCATGCGGCATCGCTGTACTGATTGGCGATATCGATGCGGACATTCTCCCTTTCCACATCGCCAAAACCCTTGTCCCACCCCCTCTCGGCCTTGCGCTGTTTCCAGGCAGCGACTTCCACAGCCTCGTCCGATTGCCGCTGGTCGAGCGCCACCTGCGATATATCGTTTACCCAAGTGTCGGCAACACCCTCACCGAGATTGGCGTTGAAGCGCGACAGGAACTGACCCGGGCCGGACATGGCTTTTTTCAGGTCGATCAAACCCCAGCCATAGACGTCGTCGGGTACTCCTTCAGAAGTTTTCCCCATGTGACTGGATGTAGTCAGCAGGACATCCCGCACCTGCGCGTTGGACAAATAGGGGTAGCGCTGCATGACCAGACCGAGTGCACCAAGGACATGAGGTGCGGCCGCGGACGTCCCGGTAAAATTCAGGTAGGATTCCTTTTTGTTGAGACCCTCTCCCTCAAACGAGGCCGTATTGGTGTTGTGCCCTGGAGCAGAAACACAATACCATTTCGTGTAGCCGCAATAGCTCGTATAGTAGGGAAGCTGCTTTTTTGCATCG
>NZ_JBFUMG010000796.1:0-1569 GCF_054049495.1 Phyllobacterium sp. P5_D12
GAACAAGTCATGTCGATCAACACCAACGATCTGAAGAAGGGTCAATTGATTGTAAAGCACAAAGACACAGACGCGCTTTACGGTATCGGCGGGAGCGGCAGATATGGAGCGGCAGATATGAAGACTCCAGAAATATTTACCGCGACCTCGAAGAGGGGCTGAATTCCGGCGCTCAGGGTCATGCTGGTGCGCCTTTTGTCTGGAGTACATCCGGTTATGGTGTTCTGGTCGATACAATGGGCTTCAGCACCAGAAAAATCGACCTGCGCTACCCAAATCGGATCCAGTTTCCGGATACGTCGAAGAAAGATGTCGATGCCTATTTTCTGGTAGGGCGTCCGGCGGAATTGTTCGGTGCCGTAGCAAAAATCAGCGGACGCACGCCGCTTTTTCCTAAATGGGCGATGGGCTTCACCAACAGCCAGTGGGGTGCGGACAAAGCCTGGGACGATCTGAAGAACGGTAACGGCCAACTGGTCGGCATGACCGAGGAGAAGTTTCGCGATATTATCGGACAATATCGTGAAAACAATATTCCGATCGACGCCTTCACCTTTGACCTCGATTGGATGTTCTGGGGTGGTGCGTACAGCAACGCGAGAAAAGTCTCAGACTCCCAGTTCAAGTGGAACATAGAGCGGTTTCCCGGCATGAAGCCCGACGCTCCAAAGACCGCAGAAACGAATTTGCGGATGTTCGCCGAAGAAAAGGGCATCAAACTGACTGCTATCCTGAAGCCGCGCATTCCTTTCTATTCCGTGGAAGGCAGTGTTGCCGAAAGAAAAGGTTACTGGATGCCGTACACAGAGGTAAAGAAGGACTATTTCACAGAAACCATGATGCGGCATGTGGATTTTTCCAAACCGGAAGTTCGCAAATGGTATTGGGAAAAGGTCAAGGGTGCATCCGACACAGGCATTCAAGGCTGGTGGAACGACGAGGCAGATTCCAGCGATGCCACCGACGACGGCAACGAGACCGAGGGAACGGATATGCAGCGCGCGGTTTATGAAGGGCAGCGAGCGTCTTCAGATCTGCGCGTCTGGTCGATCAACCGCAATTTCTATCTCGGGGCGCAGCGGTATGCATATACGCTCTGGTCCGGCGATATCGACAACGGCTTCGCCAGCATGAAAGTGCAGCGTCAGCGGATGTTGAGCGCCATCAATGCCGGAGCCACGCAATGGACCATGGATACGGGCGGGTTCCATGATCGGGAAGAGAATGGAAATAAGATTGGCACGCAAAACGAGGATTATGCGCGCTGGATGCAGTTTGCCATTTTCACACCGATCTTCCGTGTACATGGCGAAAACGCGGTGCAGCGCCAGCCCTGGTATTACAAGCCGAACGACCAGCCTTTGAACGAAATGGCGGCGGTTCAAGCGATCAGGCTGCGTTACAAGCTTATTCCCTATATTTACAGCTACGAACATCAGCGCAACAGGACCGGTGTCGGCATTGTCCGTCCGCTGCTGTTCGATTGGCCTGAAGATGACAACGTTGCCAACAATGTCGACAGCTGGCTGTTCGGGGATTGGCTATTGGCCTCTCCAGTCGTAGAGCAGG
>NZ_JBFUMG010000797.1:0-1567 GCF_054049495.1 Phyllobacterium sp. P5_D12
ATGAATAAGTCGGATCTCCCGCTCCATGGATGCTTTGATGCTTTTGTAAGTGAGGCACATGCCCGTTGGCAATTTCGGCCGCTTGATCAATCTGGCAAATGATGACCACCGGTATTTTCTGGTAAGAACTGTTGACATCGGTTTTCCCTCCTGCAGTCTATTGATCGACTTGATCTCCGGATTTACCGAAGCATTGATCTAATATTACCGGAGGAGGCGTCTCTCCAGCGCTGTCTGACCGTCAATGCACCGTCAAAAATGAAGGATAAAACGTAAAAAAAGACCCGCGGGCGGGTCCTTTTTGGATGTTTTGTTGGGCTTTGCGTCAACTGTTCAGCACTACATCGACAGCGGCGGCGGCGTTAAGAAGTCCCGCTCCAAAGAAATACCGAGAATCGATGACATCTTCATTGTCCGCATTCATGCAGTCGGGTGTGAGAGGACGAAAACCCGGTCCAACATTGCTGCTTYGGCTGGACGCTTCCTCGAGGATAGACTTGACAGCTATACCGTCTAGCCTGCCTGACCCGCTGTGAACGGCACGATGGGCCCGTTGCACGAGAGCCGCAACCCCGCCGACCAAGGCTGCGGCCCCAGACGTACCGCCAAAGCTGGTATAGTAACCGCCGCCAACGCCGGGATTATTTGCAGACGGGAGCAGTGAGGACCAAGGAGCTTTTCCTTCATCATAACCAAAGACACCCGGAAGGTCCGTGCTCAGAAGGCTGAACTGCGAATAGCAGTATTCCTTCCCGGGATCCGCGTTATATTGATGCTTGGCGATCAAGGGAGACAGCCGATTGATCCGCAATTGATGGCGATTGAATACCTCGCCATCATCAGAAGGTGCAACGAGAGTTAGACCTTCGCCATAGTTGCTGTAGCCGGATCGGAAACCTTCAACCGTGACTGCGCCGACTGCAATAATCCCATTGTCGGGAGCTGCGAGGCTCGCTGGATAGATCAGCTGGCTTTCGCCGCTGTTGCCGGCAGCGCAGATCACCGGGATCTTTCGGCTCACGCCAATAATCAGCTGTTTCAGGATATTCCACATTCGGTCCGGGTTGGATCCCAGCTGTGTAGCCTTGGGCGCTAGTTCCGCCGGTCCCTGTTCTGCCACAGCGATACGCGCAAACAGGTCCGCAGCATCGCGATTGGCCCAGCGCTCCAAGTCGGCCTTTAGTTCGTTCTTGGGTTCAATGGCACTTCGCTTCGGATCAGGTAGGCCGCGTGGCATAACGATGACGTCAACGTTCTGCGAATAGGCATAAAGGAACGCAGCAATGAACTGCACAGCATTGTCTTCGAACGAAGTCGTAATGTTAACGAGGCGCGAAAACGGATCGGCGCCAAAATACGGTAACAGGTTGGGATTTTTATTGGGATGGGTCTCGGTCGAATCCGGCCTTGTAAAAATGTCTTCTGGCGGAAATGGGCTTTCGCCGTCCTCGGTTGGCAAGGCGGCAGGCTCGGCCACAATCAAACCGGCACAGGCGGTGCCGTGAGCCGCAAACATCGTGTTCGAGTCGAGTATTCGTCGGAAGACGCCATAGGAGGCAGCATACTC
>NZ_JBFUMG010000798.1:0-1560 GCF_054049495.1 Phyllobacterium sp. P5_D12
GCTGATGAGGTTGGTACCGTGGAAAGCGCTGGGCTTCTGCTTATATATGACAATGTCGCTCGGTTCGGGCGCGATCTGCGGCATGATCTCGTTGCCGTCGCGATTGCTGCCGCCAGGTTTTTCACCGCTGCGTTCGTTCTTCCAGGCCCAACTGCCCGCGTCCCAATTGTCGGAGCGTCGCACTCCGGTTGTATAGATCACCGGGACTTCGCGGTCGCGCGCTGTTCCAATCAGGTTCTGCAGAACTGGCAGAGCATCCCAGGCAGCTTCGCCACCCGACTGGCGCCAGCGCTTGACCGATTCCAGCAGGGGCTCGCGCTTGTCGCCGCAAAACGCGTAGTTGACGTCGACGATCAGCAATGCCGGTCGCTTGCCAAATCCTGCGCGCGCACCATATCCGGCAAGTTTGAATACTTCCTTGTCGCGCTCCGTAAGGAATTTGTCCCAAATTCGCTCTGCCATTGAATCTATCCTCCATTCTCTGAAAATCACCGGATAACCATGCCATGGCGTCGCCGATCGGATGAAAACACGCTTCCGTGTACCCTCCTTCCGACAAAAAGATGCCTTGGCGACTTGACTTCTCCCACAAATTTGTTTGTATGGCAAACATACATTATAACAGAATGACAAGAGAAATTAAGCCAACTGCATTTGCGTGAATGCCCGGCACGGGCGCCCTTGGAGGAGGAACTCATGATTCACAAGTCTCTTAGAACCCGTTTTGCCTGCGCCTTCGCCGGCGTAATACTTGCATCCACCGCAATGACATCGATAGCCAGCGCTCAAGAAGCGTGGCGCCACGGCATTGTTGAAGCCAAGGGCGATTCCGGCTTCCTCTTTCAGGCCGCAGAAGGTGGCTTCGATGACAAGCACGGCATCAACATCGACATGGTGCAATTCACCGGCGGTCCAACCGCGCTGAAGGCGCTCATCGCCGGCGATCTCGACAGTTTCGAGGCGAGCCCCGTTATCGCGCTCTCCGCTTTGCATCAGGGCGCTGACGTCAAGATCATTGGCTGCGACTGGCCGGGCATGACCTATACGGTCTTTTCCGGCAAGGACATCGCAAGCGCGGCTGATCTCAAAGGCAAGACGGTTGGCGTTTCTGCGCCCGGCTCGCTTCCCGATATTTTCACCCGCCTCGCGCTTGAAGCATCCGGCCTCGCCAATACAGACGTAACGTTTGCCAATGCCGGCGGCAGTGCCGATCGTGTCAAGGCAGTTGGCGGCGGGGTCGTTGCTGCTGCTGCCAGCTCAAGCGAATTTGCCGTCGATGCAGACGCCTTGAACGTCAAGCCGCTTTTGAAGGGCACCGAGGTCACGCCGCAGTTCCTCAAGGTCTGCATCATGACCACCGGCAAGAAGATCGCCGAGCGCCGCGAAGCGATGACCAATTTCCTCGCCGCCGAGATGGAAGGCCTTGCTCATGCGATCGCCAACAAGGACGCGATGCTCGAGGTTGCACGCAAGGTCGGTCACCTGCCCGAGGACGACAAGACCGCCGAGTTCATTTACAATGAAGCTATCGAGTACAAGGCGATCAATGCGGATCTGGCC
>NZ_JBFUMG010000799.1:0-1557 GCF_054049495.1 Phyllobacterium sp. P5_D12
TCTCCGGTGCCGGGTGACCGTTGCTCATCGAATAGCTGACGGGCAGTTCGATTGTCGCTCGCAATTACCAGAGCAAAATCGACATCCTTCGATTCTTCATTATCGATGACTGCACTGGACGAGATGCGCAGGATATTGGGCGGGCAGGCCGCTGGTATATGGCCGATCGTTATACCGGTTGATGGCGGATGACAGCCAATGGCTCTTTCTTCGGGCAGAGGGAGAATGGCTGCGAAGTCGAATGAAATCTCGTCCGTATTGGACAGGTCCGCCAGTTCGAGAATGCCGGTTGCCATCGGCATTTCCCGAAAGCCGCCATCTCTCGCGTCCTGGGATTGAGCCGGCAAATAGTTTGCCCAACTCGGAAGCAGAACTCCGGGCATTCCGCACCAGATTTGCATCGCAAGGCTGTTCTTCAGCAGCGGTGTGTCGTTTGCCGCGTCTCGAACCTGAAACATGTCGAGCGGTTGAAGTCCGCCAAGCGACAACAGCGGCATTTCATCATCCATGCCCTCGATACGAAGGCGCAGGCTCAGCGTCCGCCGCAAGCCGGCAAGCGTTCGCGAGAGGCCCAGATAGTTCCAGCCCTGACCAAGTTTTGAAAGCGGCACCACCCAGCTCTCTACAACACACATGTCTTCCAACGTCACCAACTGGGCATGCAGAGTGGTATCGTCACGTTGCATCAGACGTTCGAAATGGATGGCAATGGCACTCACGCCTGCGCTGGCGACTGGAAGGATTTGCGATACCCCTTCGAATGAAGCATCGGCCAGAACATTGGAACGCGAGGAACTACTGACCGGTTCGTTTGAGAAGGCGAGATCGAAGGGTTGCAATCCCTGCCTGTCGACAAAACTCTCGACAGCAGCAAACCTATTCTGAAGATTGTCATTCAAAGTGCGCAAGGCAAGCAATTCGCGATTTGACTGCGTGATTTTCCTCGCTTCGAACACCACTAGGCTCGCGAGCTTCTGGATAATCAAACCTGCCGTCTCAATCTCCCGCCCGGCATGCCATTCAAAAACAGTGGGTTCGTCAACTACACCACGGCTTTTCAACCAGTCCAGTAGTCGCTTTTCCCGGCCCCGATGAACGGGATTGATGAGCACAGCCAGAGTGCACAAGGGCGCCTCATGCATCTCGAATTTCCTGCCGGACGAATCCGCCAACATAGCGGCGTCATCCTTGACACCTTCGAAGCCCAGGATTTTTATGGCTTTCGACAGGCCTTCGGGCAGCTCGTCATGGTCAATGCCCATGCGAAGCAGGATCGGTTCCTTCAACAAATCTATTTCTCTCAAAGATTTCGCAACCGGCGAAAGCTTGTACGAAGTCTGAACCGTCATTTCCCTCATCCTTGACCAACCACAGGCGGCGAACCGTGTCTCTATACAAATAGAATGGCAGATTGATGAAGCTTGTCACATAAATATATTGCAGCGCAACACTAAAATATTCGATCGTGTGCGTTTTTATTCTTCGCGTAACTTACAATCATAGTGAATGTAATTTATTTCAAAATTCAAAGTATTTGTTGACTCATTGCACGTTACT
>NZ_JBFUMG010000800.1:0-1556 GCF_054049495.1 Phyllobacterium sp. P5_D12
CCGCCATCATTGTGTAGCTCATTGCGAGCTGGCGGAATCCCGCATTGTTGGCGCTAACCGACGTCTCCGCCAGCTCAGTTGGCGCAATCCGGCTCTTGACGAGCGTATCCGACGCCGAAGACCAATTGGCCGACCAGGAAGCGGAATCGAATTCCGCCGCGAGCGACGTGTCCAGGTAGGTTTTCATGTCTGCTGCGCTGATATTTGCTACCTGYGGGTCAGTGGTCGGGAAGCCGAAGTAACCCTGAAACGACTGCAAAACAGCGGCCTTGGCGGGATCGCCTGCTGAGCCGTAGTCACCCAGCGGCTTTACGTCAGTGTTCTCTCCCGCGAAAATATACTCACCATTGTAGCTGGTGTTGATCAGGTCGGTGGCGGTCTGCAACAGGCCCTTCGCTTTGTCGACGATAATCGAACGGCCCTCGCTCGCCCCGCGCATCGCCGTCACATTGCCGAGAAAATCCTGCGATCCCTTGATGACATTGCTCAAGGCATCTTGAGAGGCTTTCATTCGTTCAGAAATCAGCCCATTGGTCTGGGTCAAAACTGTCAGCCGATCGTGCTCTTTGCGCAGAGAAATCGACTGGCCCGTGCGGCTTCCAAGGGTAAGCCCTGTGTCGAAAACAAAACCCGTTGTGGCTTCCTGATTCGCCTTGACCAGTTCTGCCTGGGCCTTGGCGATGATATTACGCGTCGAGTTGGATAGCATATAGGATGAAACCGACTGGGTCTTCATATCTATCTCACCGCCTGAAAGAGTTCGTTCAACATGGCGTCAACCGCGGAGATGATCTGCGCCGATGCCTTATAGGAATGTTCGAGATCGAGCATCGACGCCATCTCCGTGTCGATATTCACGCCACTGGTATTGGAAATTGCGTCCTCGGCACGCGATGCCAGAACGGTGTTGTACTCATTGGTCTGGGTTACGGATTTGCGCTTGGTCTCAAGCGAACTGATCGTGGCCGCAGAAAAATCAAGGAGACTTTTCCCATCGCCGGCGGCTGCATCCGGATCGTAGTTGCGAGGCGCCGAAATAGAGCCGATGAGATCCTGAAGCCGCGCTGAAAATCCTGCCGAGCCGTCGGGATTCTGTACATAATCTGCACCGGCCGCCCCGCCATCTCGCAAAAGCGCGGGATTGCCGCCTTCGGTCAGGATGAAGGCGGCAGAAACCTTGATTGTGCCGGCAATGCCCGGGAGAATCGCCGCGTCCGCCGGCATTGTTGGCGCACCTGAATACGTGAACAGGCCGGGCACCGTCGGTAGCGTCGCCGGTGTCTTCTGGTCCCTTTCCGCGAACATGCTGACGAGGCTGCGCGCTATCTCGTCGAGCTGGTTTTGATAGGCCGGCGCCGTGTCGTCGCGCAGTTGCAACAAACCGCTGAGGCGGCCAGTACCATAGGGCTGCTGAAATGTTCCATGCGATAGGGGCACGCCGTCGACATAGACATCGTTGCCGCCTGTACCCGCGCTGAATGCGCTGGTCGGTGTGAAGCTGACCGTGCGCGGTGAACCTTCGAAAAGAGTTACACCGGATTCGGCAAACACCACCA
>NZ_JBFUMG010000801.1:0-1548 GCF_054049495.1 Phyllobacterium sp. P5_D12
GTGTAGCGATCGGGATTGTCGGTGATCTTCTGTTCGGGCAGAACGATGGAAATGGTGGCAATACACGCGCCGTTGTCATTGCAGATGGGCGAGGCGACACAGGCAACCGCATAGTCGGATTCGCCCGCTTGTATGGAGATTCGTGCCTGCAAGGCTTGTTTGGCCGACTCGGACAAAACGGACGGATCGATTACGGCACGCCCGGTCGGAGAAGATTTCGCACAATGCTCGAACAAGTCCAGCCGTTCCTGTTCCGGCAGATGACCAACAAGCAGGCGGCCGGATGCAGTCCAGTTGAGCGGGACGCGGGTGCCGACGCGGGACGTCACCTGAAAATGCCCCGGGCCGTCAGCCATCGCCAACACCATCATGTGATCGCCGTCGCGGCCGCAGACCTGCACCGTTTCGCCCGAAACGCGGCTGAGATTGTGCATCTCATGATTGGCGACATTGAGAAAATCCAGCGAACGCGCATAGGCAAGACCATAGTGATAGAGCCGCGCGCCCAGCCAGACAGTGTTATCGCCATTGCGGGACAGAAGGTTCTTCTCGACGAGGTCGTCGATGATCACATAGACGGTGGAAAGGGGGGCGCCAATAGCCTTGGCTATTGCGTAAACGCCGGCCGGACTTCCCGTTTCATACAGATAGTCAAGAACCTGCAGAGCACGATCGATACCGCTGACACGCGAACGACGAGCGGTCGTTTCCTCGCTGGCAATATTCCCGGGTGCGTCCATGTCTGATGTCTTCGCGTCCACTCTTAAGCTCCTGGCACGATCGCTAAAGTCTTTCGACCCTTTATTACATTATAACGGCATATATGCCAAGAAAACGGAATACTCTTCGAGGAGAATACCATGACCGACTCTCACATGCAGCCCGATATACGCCAGTCGCTTGGACTAAGACCCGTGATCAACGTTTCCGGGACGATGACATCGCTGGGCGCGTCGATTGTGGTGCCCGAGGCGGTGGCCGCAATGAGTGCCATACTCCCGCAATTTGTGGAAATCAACGATCTGCACAAGATGGCGAGCCCGGTAATCGCACGTATGACGGGCGGCGATGCGGGCTTTGTCACTGCTTCCTGTTCGGCCGGGATCAGTCTCGCCGTGGCGGCGACAATGACCGGAAGCGATCTCGCTGCAATCGAGCGGCTGCCGGACACGACCGGTCTGAAGGACGAAGTGATCATACAGACTGGCCATGTCGTCAGCTATGGCGCGCCGGTTGACCAAGGCATCAGGCTTTCGGGCGCGAGGGCGGTACTCATCGGCCAGGCCACATCCTGCTATCCATACCATCTCGACGGTGCCATCAATGAGCGCACGGCTGCCGCTGTCTTCGTGGTGTCGCACCACACTGTCCAGTATGGACTGATCGCCCTGAAGAAGTTTGCCGAGGTTTGCCACGCGCGCGGCGTTCCGGTCATCGTCGACGCCGCTTCCGAATACGATCTGAAAATCTTCCTCGCGGAGGGTGCCGACATCGCGCTCTATTCGTCGCACAAGTTCCTCGGAGGACCAACGGGCGGTATTGTTGCCG
>NZ_JBFUMG010000802.1:0-1547 GCF_054049495.1 Phyllobacterium sp. P5_D12
ATCAAGGTCTTGGCTTTTGGCCCAACCCGACGTAATTAAATATTCTACTTTCGTATAAGATCAGATCGGGCTTTGTTATTCTCCAGCTGATTGAAATTGAAGCTCAGATTTTTGAAATGGAACGTTATTATGTTTGATCCCCGCGAAAAAATCGTCCTGTTTATCGATGGTGCAAATCTCTACGCTGCGTCCAAGGTACTCGGATTTGATATAGATTATCGCAAACTTCTCTCAGCTTTCCAAAAACGCGGCTATTTGTTACGCGCCTATTACTATACTGCTTTGGTCGAAGACCAGGAGTATTCTTCAATTCGACCGCTGATCGATTGGCTCGACTATAATGGTTACAAGGTCGTGACCAAGCCTGCGAAGGAATTCACGGATTCTGCGGGCCGCCGCAAGATCAAGGGCAATATGGATATCGAACTTGCTGTTGATGCCATGCAACTTACTGATACGGTTGATCATTTCGTTATCTTCTCCGGCGACGGCGATTTCCGCTCGCTGGTTGAGGCGCTGCAGCGCAAGGGCCGCAAGGTCAGCGTCGTTTCGACGCTATCGACGCAGCCGCCGATGATTTCGGACGAATTGCGCCGCCAGGCCGATCATTTCATCGATCTGACATCGCTGCGGGCCGAGATCGGCCGTGAGCCATCCGAACGGTCGCCGCGGCCGCGGGTTGAAGAAGAACAGGTCGATTATTGATCGCAACGGGTTTGAGCGTCGAACCCTCTCCCGATTGCCCCATATGTGTCCGCCTGCATGATTTCATCGCCGAATGGCGGGTGAAGGAGCCGGGCTGGCACAACGCGCCTGTACCAACCTTCCTCCCGGTCGATGGCGTTCAATCGGTCAGGCTGCTCATCGTCGGTCTGGCTCCCGGCCTGCGCGGCGCCAACCGCACGGGGCGGCCTTTCACCGGCGACTATGCCGGCGATCTTCTCTATAACACATTGAATGAATTCGACTTTTCGCGCGGCACGTTCGCAGCGCGTCCCGACGATGGCCTGCAGCTGATCGATGCGGCCATCACGAATGCGGTTCGCTGCGTTCCGCCGGAAAACAAGCCGGTCGGCGGCGAAATCAGCAATTGCCGGCGGTTTTTGACCCCGACCATCGAACAATTCGTCAACTTGCGCGCCATTGTCACCCTCGGAACCATCGCGCACCAATCGACGATCCGGGCCTTTGGCCAGCCCGTGGCGAAGTTTCCCTTCARCCATGGCGGGCAATCGGACATCGGCAAAATCCGGATCTTTTCGAGCTATCACTGCTCGCGCTACAACACCAATACCGGCCGGTTGACGACGGAGATGTTCAAGGGTGTGTTCGCAGAGGTTAGAGGCTATCTCGATGATATCGCTAGATAAAATCTAGCCTCGCTCTTTCATGAGCCGTGATTTCTCGCGGTTCCAGTCGCGCTGCTTTTCGGTTTCGCGCTTGTCATGCAGCTTCTTGCCGCGCGCGACCGCTATCTCGAGCTTGGCCCGGCCCTGGTCGTTGAAGTAGAGTTTCAACGGCACGACCGTCATCCCCTCACGGTCCAC
>NZ_JBFUMG010000803.1:0-1546 GCF_054049495.1 Phyllobacterium sp. P5_D12
GCGTTGCAACCACCTGGCCTTCTTTGACGCCCACCATGACGCCGCATCCTGTTCCGCAGAAGCGGCAGGGTGCCTTCGACCATTTGATTTCGAGTGCACCTACACCGCCCGGCACTGGCTGCGCGAAGGCAGGTAGTGTGATGCCGGCCGTGGCCGCCGCGACCGCAGCCGCATGCGCCCTGAGAACTTCACGCCGCGTCAGTTCGGTCATTGCTTCCGGTCTCCTCCGTTTCGGCATGCTCGAAAACCATGTTCGCCGCGATCACCCCGTCGAGGGTGGATATCGCCGACAGGCAGTCTCCGAGAATGCCCGTGCTCGTGCCTTCGATTACGACGACGATCTTTTTGCCCTGATGCGCATGGACCTGGACATTCGCCATGTCATCGAGTTGTGCCAGTACGGCTTCCTGCATTGACGGCAGCACCATGATGACGGCGCTCGAAATGTGATAGGTGCCCGCTATGTCACGCATGTGCTGCCCCCTGCGCCAAATCCCGGACCTTGATGGCGGTGACGGGACAGACGCTGATGCATGCGCCGCAACCGTTACAGGATCCTTCGTCAAGAACAGGCAGGAAAGGTCCCCCAGCTTGAGGACGGAAACGGATCGCCTGCTCGGGGCAGGCGTCGCGACATGACTGACACTCGACCCGGTTTTGGGCCAGACAGCTGTCAGTGATTAGGGCCACGTGTGGGAAACGACGCGATGATTTGCCGTGAAAGACCTGCTCGGGACAGGCCTTCGCGCATTCGCCGCAAAAGGTGCATTCGCCAATCGAAAAATTAACTGTCGGCATATCATCGACAAGGCTGATGATATGAGTGGGACATCTTTCCAGACAGCTGCCGCAGCCGCTGCAGGCCAGCAGACCATCGTCTGTCGCTCCGGGCGGAAGGATGCGCCGAAATTTGGGTGCCTGTCGCCCACCAAAGAAAGCCCGTCTTGAAACGCTCGTTGCCATCATTGTGAGCTCTCAATGAGAGGGAGGGCCCGGCGGCCCGAAAATGATCTGCAGCATCCAGACGAGGAACCCATAGCCGCCGACCACGCCCACGGCGACAAGCGGCCAAATGCCGAATGCAAGCACCAGAAACGTGATGATTTCCACCCGCCGCCGCGATCGACGCGTCTCTTTCGGCATTGGCAAGCCGGACGACTTGGACATCAACGCTTCCTTCCCGAAACGCCAAGCCTCGCGATTTCTGCTGAAGTCAGGACGTCTAGGGCACGGATCGTAGATATCCTGTCGGGGGCCTTGTTGATGTCGATAATGCAGTGCCAAACGGAAGAAGGAAGTACGTTACAGTAACGCTCACGTAAATGTGGTCTCGCGCGTTTAATTCACGACAGATTCTTCCCACGACACCGCCGATGACGGGTGATTGAACCGCATGTCCGCTTTGGGCAATCCCAGACCCTGGTGCCGAGTGGTGGATGTCCGTTTTTCGCATCGGATGTCTTGGTAACGGACGGTCTGCCGTCGGCCCCATCTAGGTCATTCTTTCAGGTCAGGGCTAGCGGCCGTTCCTGGCGCGAAGCGGACG
>NZ_JBFUMG010000804.1:0-1543 GCF_054049495.1 Phyllobacterium sp. P5_D12
GGCACATGAGCGGCCCGCACTTTCGCGACTACCATCTTCTGCTGGACGACCAAGCCGAGCAGATCTTCGCAATGACCGACGTTCTCGCGGAACGGGTACGGAAAATCGGTGGCACGACGTTGAAGTCCATTGGACAGATCAGCGCTCAGCAACGTATTCCCGACAACGATGCCAATTTCGTCACACCCGAAGATATGCTGGCGGAGCTACGCGACGATAATAAGAACTTCATCGGCTATTTGCGTCAGGTTCACGAGCTGTGCAGCGAACACGGCGACAGCGCCACAACGAGTATCATAGAGAACTTCATAGATGAGACAGAACGCAGGCACTGGTTCCTGTTCGAAGCAACACGTGTCGGACCGGCAGGCGTCTAAGCGTAAGCAGTGAGCGAAACAAACTCCAGCTCTCGAAGCTGGAGTTTCCAGTGCTCAATCATTGGCCTTTACCGGCCTGGCCTTCTGGTCTCGGGCCTCGGCGATAAGCGCTTCAACTGCTGAAATGTTAAGAGCTAAGGTCGCAACTTTGTTCAATGTATTGTTATCCGGAAATGCTTTTGACTTGGCAGACAACAATATCAGCTGCTTTTGAGCAGCCGTTAATCTCGATAACAATCCTTCAAGATCGTCAAGCATCACTTCCCCGTCTTTGTCAAGAATCATACGCACTCACAGCAATACTCCATACGTGACAAGACAACCAATTGTATACCCACGGTTGCAAACATTACGATATCCCGTTGTGATTGAGTTCACAATATGGGATTTTGTGCAGAACGGGTGCACGGTTTTAGTGGGAGGTCATCCATTCGCGTGCGGCACGCAGGGCGGCAGCGATATCGGGCTTCGACATTGACTGAGCGAGTTCTGCCCGCAGTTCAGCCGCCCGGTCGCTTCCCTTGATGGCGGCGATATTGAACCATTTATGGGCTGCCACAAGATCGATAGCGCAATCCCGGCCTGTTGCGTACATAATTCCCATTTCGAAGAGAATATCTGTCTGCGCCGAGCCCCCGGCGTGTCCACTATCGGTATGCTGAAGATCAAAGCGTGCCATTTTACCAAATCCCTTGTTGAACCCGAACCGTTACTTGACGAAAGCCCTGTTAGACTTCTGAGAACCGCTCGTTTTGTTGTTTCGCGTGTTCCGTCGATGCTTTCGAGAATGCAGCATAGGCTTGAAATTGCTGTTAAAGGGCATGATTAACCGGGCACAAACAAAACAAAAACAACTTGTAAATTTCGGAATTTATTAAATATAACGCGCCAGCAATTGCGGGCATTTGTCGAAAATTCTCGTAAAATGCAGATGAGCGATTTCAAGCATTTGATAACCAAAGAACAGGTTTGCCCGGCGAGGAGCGATTATAATTTCCCGCCCTTGCATGGCTGCGAGGATCGAAATTCTGCCGCAAATGATCTTGAATTACGTTTACGTATGCGTAATATCGCGCAAATGCGTGGATGATGTGCAGCCACGCATTTCGGGAGGAAAGTATGAAGCGCAAAATAGTGCTGGCCTGTGCCGGTTTCGTCCTCATGGC
>NZ_JBFUMG010000805.1:0-1527 GCF_054049495.1 Phyllobacterium sp. P5_D12
GCTCAACTGCAGTCACGCCATCGGAAAAAGGCTCAGGCTGGACGATCGTCGGTGTCTCGGTGACGCGCACCGACAAGCTGCCATGGCTGATTGCGACACGCGAAATGCGCACTTTCTCACCGATCACCACCGTGCCGGTCCGCTCATCGACGACAACGCGCGCGACCTCATCGGTCACGACCGGCAGACCCTCAATCTCGGCAAGAAACCGTGTTGCTGAGATATTCTTTGGCCTGCGCAGGCGGATCGTCTTTGAGTCGCGTTCTTTGGCAACCGGCTGGTTGTAACGCCGCTTGGCGAAGGCATTGATCGTATCGGTAATGCGTACGGCTGTCGTGAAGTCCGGCTCGCGTAATTCAACCACAAGTTCGTCCTGGCCGAAATTGCCCGTCACTTCCTTTTCGACGAGCGCGCCGTTCGGAATACGGCCACTGGTCGGAACACCTTGAGTCAAGGTTTCGGCCTGTCCTGAAGCCACGAACCCAGAGACGACCATATTGCCCTGTGCAACAGCATAGGTCTGGCCATCGGCCGCCGCCAGCGGCGTCATCACCAGTGTTCCACCGGCAAGCGATGTCGCGTCACCGAGGGAGGAAACCGTAATATCGATGCGTGAGCCCCGTCCGGCAAAGGGCGGCAGGTTGGCGGTGACGATAACCGCGGCGACGTTCTTTACGCGCGAAGAGCCCGGAGGTGGGCTGATGCCGAGATTGTCGAGCATTGCGCGCAAGGATTGTTCGGTGAAGGGTGCGCTGCGTAGGCTGTCGCCCGTCCCATTCAAGCCTATGACGAGACCATAGCCGACGAGCTGATTTTCGCGCACGCCCTGAATGTTGGCGATATCCTTCAAGCGGGCAATCGCCCCGCCTTCCCCCAAAGGCGACGCGGCACCGCCCCAGTTCCCATCATCGCCTCTCTGCAGTGCGGCCTGCGCTTCAGCCTTTCGCCATGCAGCCTTGGCTTCGCCAGGTGTGCCATATAGTTTGGCGTTCGGCGACGGCTCAGCTGCCTTCACGACCACCGTACCTGCCAGTATGCCCACAAGGAGAGCGGTTGTAAAACGCATCATTGCATCCCGACCTGGATGCTGCCGTCAGCCAACACCGTGCCGGAGACGATGATGCCGCTGTCCATATTACGTACCTTGATGAAGTCGCCAGCGTGTCCGGCTTCCATCGGCGAGCCTTTGGCGGTGATGACCAATGCGCCCGTGCTATACACCAGAGCTACCGGAACGCCGCGCTCGACCAGATCAGGCTCATTCAATGCATTGACCAGAATTGGCTGTCCTGGCAGCAGAGTACGACGCGCCACCTTGCCGACAAGCTGTTGCGAAGACAGGACATATTGGCCCGCCGCACTTGCTCTGATAGTGAAGTATTTTTCGTGAAGTCCTGAACCGCCGATTATCTCGCCCGGGTAGATAATCTGCGATGGAACGAGAAACGCTATGCGGTCGGCATAGGCGGCAAACGCAAACGGCCAAACGCAGCCGACCAAGGCCACTATGCGAATGATATTTTTGGC
>NZ_JBFUMG010000806.1:0-1525 GCF_054049495.1 Phyllobacterium sp. P5_D12
GTCTTAGTCAGTTGTTCAACTGACCTGCTTGCGAATATGACAAAGCGCAATGACAAACGCGAGATTCTAATTGCCACGGCGGCCGGATTGTTCTGGCGACAGGGTTATGCGGCGACGAGTCTCGCTGATATCGCAACGGATTCTGGCGTGCCACTTGGGAATATCTACTATTACTTCAAGAGCAAGGCCGAACTGGCGCTTGGTGTTGCCGATATCTTCGTGGCCGAGACTGAAGATATGTTGGCGGAAATCACAGACGCCGACCAGAATCCGCGTACACGTTTAAAGCTTCTAATCGAGAAACTTGCTCACTCACTCAAAAGTCGGGTGGAGCATGGATGTCCGATTGCTCTGGGAATTCGGGACTTCAGACATGAATCGCCTGAAGCTGCGGGGCGGGCCGCCGAGACGTTCAGTTTGCTCATCGGTTTCATAGGAAGGGAACTCGGCCGTTCCGGTATTCGCCCTTCGAGCGCCTTGGGCATAGCACGCAATGCGGTGGCGGAATGGCAAGGTGGAATCATGCTTGCCCATGGTTTGAACGACTCGGCAGTTCTGGTCGAGAGTTTCCGGCGAATGGAACGATTGTTGGTCGCAGGGCCGGCTCGGTCCTKACCGTAATAACGCCCACTCGCATCTATGGGGCAAAAGCCCTATATGAAGCCAGAAAAGCTCTCCAGGAGTCATGATGGCCAGAAGTAATCAAACCGCTGACTGGACCAACCGCCTGTCACCATCGCTGGGCGAGATCGAATCATTGGCGATCGAGGCTTATGCACATCTACCTGAAACGTTCCGTGCGCTATGCGGCGACATTACAATTCAGGTATCCGAGTTTCCCGACGATCAGATTATCGAGGATATGGGACTMGAATCGCCCTTCGATTTGCTCGGCCTTTTTGAAGGGACGGGTATCGGGGAGCGGTTTTCCCTGCAAACTGGCGAGCAGCCCAACCGGATCACCATCTACCGCCGTGCCGTTCTGGACTACTGGGCGGAATATGAAGAAGCACTTGGCGACATCGTGACCCACATTCTCATCCACGAAATCGGCCATCATTTCGGTCTGTCGGATGAGGATATGGAGCGGATAGAGGCAAGCGTAGAATAGTGTTTGCTCTAGTAATCGCTTAACTTGATCCCTGGTTCGTAGTCGACGCGATCGATATCCTTGACAACTGCTTGACCGCATTGCATCGCGCCTGTCGCCGAATTGAACGCATAGGTAGGCGAACCATAAATGTGCCAGCCCTTGTTTATGGCTGCCGTCACCTTGTGACAGAAGCTTGCATCATCGGGACCAGTTAAAATCCGGTACAATTTCATGTGAGGTTCTTTCCCTAATCTACGCCAAGATCAGCCAACGCCGATTTCATTTTTCGCCGATAATGTCGAGTTTTTCCAGTAGCTTTTTTGCCATTTCGAGGTGCAGGCGTTCCACCATCCTGCCCTTCAGTGAAGTGACACCCTTATCAAGGTTCGCCCGATTGGAGAATGCCTCAACAATCAACCTGGCCTCTGCGAC
>NZ_JBFUMG010000807.1:0-1520 GCF_054049495.1 Phyllobacterium sp. P5_D12
GCGATTGCGGCCTTCGGCCTTGGCCGCGTAGCAAGCAGCATCGGCGCGGGCGATCGCCTCGGCGAGGGTGACGCCCGGTTCATCGAGTGCTGCTATTCCAACGCTGGCGCCAATGTTCTGGATTTTTCCGTCCCAGGGCAGCTGAATGGTTCTGATCTCGCTTATCAAACGCTCGGCGGCTTCTTCTGCCTCCTCAAATCTGCTGATCGGAAGGAGAACAGCGAATTCATCGCCTCCCAGCCGTCCAATGATGGCGGAGTCGGGTAAAGCATTGTTCATGCTCGATGTTGCCATTTTGAGCAAAGCATCGCCGGCCGCATGACCAAGCGTGTCATTGACCATCTTGAAGCGGTCGAGGTCTATGTAAAGCAGCACATGTGGAGCTCTGTCGCCGCTTTTTTCGATCAGCGCCGATACGGCCGATTCGAATGCCGTCCGGTTCAAAAGCCCCGTCAAAGCATCATGGGTTGCCGCGTGGGAAAGCTCTCTTTGCAGATTTCGAGCGCTCGTGACATCCTGGATCACCAGCACAGACCCGGTTATAGCGCCTGTCAGATCGAAAAGCGGCGAGGCGATATCCCTCAGAGAACGCCGTCCTCCATCCGACCGGACAAAGAGAGCGTTTTCAGCGCTCTCCACGGTCTGGCCGATTTGCATTGCACGGCTCGTCGTAGAGACAAGGGTCGTGCCGGTTCCTTCATCGATGAGATTGAGTACATCTTCCAGTCGTGAACCGATGAGTTCCTGAGCATTAAGCAACAGTAATCGTTCCGCCGCTGGGTTGGCAAACGTAATATTGTTCTCAACATCCGTAGTAAGAACCGCATCGCCTATGGACTGAAGTGTGATGCGATAGAGGTCCTTTTCCCGGGCTAGCGCCTCCGCGTTCAGGACCTCTTCTGTTATATCCCAGATGCTACCCATCAACATGTCGGGCATTGTTTCGTGACGGACACGCCGCGCCAGAGCGAACACATGGCGGATTTGAGCATCAGGTTTGATGATCCGGTAGCTCGTCTTCATGGGCTCGCCGGTCTCAAACGTGGATTCTATCTCACGCTCGGCCCTGGCTGCGTCGTCCGGGTGCAAAAGATTGTGCCACGTGGCGCGGGGTACTTCATCGGGACCTGGGCCTATACCGAAGATCTCGCGCATGCGGCGATCCCACAAGACGATCTCGGTCTCGCTGTTGAAATGCCATAGCCCAACCTGGCCAGCGTCGAGCGCGAGTTGAATGCGCTCGTTCAGCAATGTCAGTTCCAGTTCGGCGTTCTTCTGATCGGATATGTCCGTCTGGACGCCGATCATTCTCGATGGGTGACTATTTTTGTCCCATTCGACAACACGTCCCCGGTCGAGAACCCACACCCAGTGACCATCCTTGTGGCGCAGTCTGAACTCGGTCTCAATCTGCGATGTTTCGCCGGAAATATGCCGTTCGCCGCTCTCGATGGCGCGCTGCTTGTCATCAGGGTGTATGAGTGTCAGCCAAAGATCGCTGCTATCGCCGAGCTCGTCTT
>NZ_JBFUMG010000808.1:0-1519 GCF_054049495.1 Phyllobacterium sp. P5_D12
GCCGTTGTGTTTGCCCGTGCACCTGGCTGCCCGATCATTCGGTAAGGTATTTGCCACAAGAAACAAAAAGGGTGCCGACTGGCACCCTTTTTCGTTTCCAGAATTGATCAGGTCAATTCTTCAATTCGAACGTGACGTTGACATTCACATTGTAGGTGTTTTCGCCCGCAGCAACAGGAACTGAATCCGCGGGAGCGGCCGCCATCATCTTGGCTTGGCCCATCGGCATCGGGCGAGGGCTGTAGGACTGCTCGCTGATCTCGAT
Organism: Phyllobacterium sp. P5_D12; assembly: GCF_054049495.1. Classification (NCBI taxonomy): domain Bacteria; kingdom Pseudomonadati; phylum Pseudomonadota; class Alphaproteobacteria; order Hyphomicrobiales; family Phyllobacteriaceae; genus Phyllobacterium; species Phyllobacterium sp. P5_D12. The sequence continues at coordinate 266 of NZ_JBFUMG010000808.1, forward strand.
CACTTTGCCCAGACCAACACCTGCAGCTTCCGTCAGGGTCTTCGCCTTGGCCAATGCGTTTGCAACAGCKTTCTTTCGAGCTTCTTCTACAATTGCCTCGGGTTTGTCATTGGTGAAGGTGAGGTTGCCGCCCTGATTGACGCCAAGGGTCACGGACTGATCGAGAATGTCGCCAACCTTCTTCAGATCGCGCATGCGTACAGTCAATGAGTTGGAAACAGCGTAGCCGACAATCTTTGGTGCTTCCGGCGGTTGTGTATTGTCCTTGTTGTCCGGGTAGACATAACGAGGCTCGATATTGAAGCCTGACGTCTGCAGGTCGCGTTCGGCGATGCCTGCCTTCTTCATTGCGTCGAGAACCTTGGCCATGGCTTCATTGTTAGCCGTCAGCGCTTCGCGCGCGGTAGGCTTTTCCTGCAGCACGACCATTGAAACAATGGCCATGTCCGGCGCTGATGCTGCTTGGCCTTCACCGGTCACGACAATGCGCGGACGCGGTGTTTCGTCGGCCAACGCGGCGAACGGCACTGCCATCATTGCGGTTGTCGCAAAGGCCAGGCTCAGAAATTTCGATGTCATGGATATCTCCCCGAATAAGATGGAGCTGTTGCGTCGCAGGTGATTATGGGTGGATTAGGGCAAAAGGCAAAACATTCGAAGACCTATGCATTTTATGCATCCAAACAGTTTCTGAGGCGTTTCCTTTGCAACTAAAGGAGCATGACATGTCTGGTAGAGAACCCAAGAACAGCCCTGAACGTCTTGAGCCCCGGGAACCGGCATCTGATATGCCCATTGAAACGCCGGACTTAGACGATATCGGAACCGGCGAAGCGGAGATGCAAGCCGACGATGAGCTTGCCATCCTGGGTGAACGGCAGGTCGAACCGGAAGATGCAGGACTTTCGGAGGAAGATGACGATAATCCATACCAGGAAAGCGACGAGGCCTTGCCCGATGATGAGGAGGAGGCGGAGATATCGCGAGATCCGGAACGGGAAGGGCATCGCTTCGAGTGACCGGCGCTTGCGAGAGTGGAATCTGTCCGCGTATTCTGCACATAGGTCTTGACTAAAATACAAATGTTCAATATTCGATGTCTTGATTGACCAGCCTCGGAGTCCCCATCGGAGGCTGGCACGGGAGGCATTGATGGCTACGAATGTTGCATTGACGGGATTGGCGCGGGATATGCAGGCGCGGGCGGATACGGGCCGTCCGATCCGCATCGGCCTGATCGGTTCGGGCGAGATG
>NZ_JBFUMG010000809.1:0-1517 GCF_054049495.1 Phyllobacterium sp. P5_D12
GCAAAGATTTCCTCGTCAATATCGGCGTGCCGTCGCTCGCTGCCTTTCCTCTGGCGCGTTTCGCATGAATAAGTGCCTCAGTGTTTTCGATCGGAAATGGCTGCTCACATTGGCTGAGCACGTACAAATCCCCAAGATTGAGCCGCGACATAGTTCTCGCCATGCTGTTCGGCCATTCGCGACGCAAATAGCGATGCACAACTAACTGGTCCATATGTTCCGACAGGAAATCTCCATAATCAGTGGCATCCAGCATACGACCGGTCTTCCTGCCTGTAACATTGATCTCAGTACGATATTGTCGATTGATGACAGGGTCGATCGGCAGATGCTCGATGCTGACCGTTTCAACCCTTAACTCCGTATTGTCCAGCGTTACCACCTTGAAGGCCGGAGGAAAGGCAGCGAGCGACGGCACGCCGATATTGACGAGGAAATCTTTGCCGTGCTGCACCAGCGCCGTATCATTGATGTGAAGATGTCCGCTGAAATGAACTCCGATGCCTGCATTAATGGCCGCACGCGCCACCTCATCTGTCGGTGTCCGTTTCGTGGATATCGTTTCACCTATCAGCGACCGCTCGTCCTCTGCTGTGCCATTGAGCATATCCAGTAACGGATAGTGTGAGAATGTCAGTAGCCGCTTGCCGTCTCGCCTGGCTCTCTCGGCGGCATCTTTTGCCCAATGCAGCACGAAGCGCTTATGCTTGAGCAATGCATTCCAGCCGGCATTGGTACTGTCGACGAATGCCCCCGCATCTCCTTTGGCAAAGACACCGTTGCGAGGCTCGAACACATTGGCATCGATCATCAAAAGCCAGAGACCCGTAACCGGCTCTATCAGATAGGATGCATCCATTAACCGATACCGGTTCAATCCGTCGTCCGAACACACTGAATAAAGCCGCTTCGCTGGATCGTCATGGATCCCGAACGGTGTCTCCCAATGCAAATCCGATGGCCTGCGAAAGAAGCCGATATCCGGCAATGCCAGCAATCCAGCGGGGTATCCCGAGCAATACATCTTGTTGGTAACCACCATACCGTCTGCATCGTCATCGACGAATTCATCATCGCTGGCGACAATCGTATAAGTGCCATCCGGATTAAGCAGGCGTTTGGCGTGGTGCTTGCCATCTGGGCCGAAGATATCGTGGTTGCCCGGGGTAGCAATAAAAAAAAGTCCGTGTTCGCGGGCGTAGCTGTCGAGCAGTTGCCGCAACGCTTCAAGCGTCGCAATCTGGCCGTCATCGGAATAGTCGCCCAGCAGAACGACATATTTGATGCCGCGGATCACGACCTCGTCCAGGGCCCCTCGCAGAGCATAATAGCTTTCGTTGAACACCCGGGTAGAGCGCACCGTGTCGGTCAGCCGTCGCGCTGTCATTTTGCGCCCGCCAACATCAATGCCGCCGAAATCATAGTCCCCATAAAGATCGTGGAAATGAGMATCAGCGATGACAGCAATCGGCGGAAACGTCAAAGAAGACATGAATCATCCGTTCCGTGGTGAAGAA
>NZ_JBFUMG010000810.1:0-1515 GCF_054049495.1 Phyllobacterium sp. P5_D12
GACAAGCTGCTTCTCGCTCGCCGCCTTGGCACGCCAGCCAATCAGGGCCATGAAAACCGGAATCAGAGGAGCGGAAACTAACAAGACTATAGCTACCGCCCAGGACAACGGCAGAACACAAAGCATAATACCAATGGGAACAATCGTTGCCTTCAGCCGCGCCGGGCGAAACCGCGAAAGATAGGGCACGATGGCCTCTGCCTGCTCGGCCAGCACACTCGCAGCGAAACCGGAGGCCGGCCGTTCCATATCCAGCGGTGAGCGCCGGGCCAGTGCCGCCACGGCTTTGTCGCGTTTCGTGGACAACACAGCGCGGGCGGCGCGAAAAGCAAGCCGGCTTCCAAATGCATCGAGCAGCGCCCGGAACACGCCAATCGCAACGACGCCAAGAACCAGCCAGTGGATATTCCCCATTCCTTTGCCGGCAACGATACTACCGACCCCCGTGGCGAGGAGCAAAGCCTGCGGTAACCATAACAGGGACGCGAGCACCAGAACAATGGGCGCCACCCTCTCGGCGCGTGCAGCGCCAGGAGAACTCCCGGATTTTTCCGCTAAATTTGATGACGCGGACCGCAGCGCTGCGCTGTCGTCCGCAAAATCACGCTGCGTGCGGAGCGCTATCGAGGACGAATGTGCTGCCGGTGCCATCACTTCAACCCTTCTCGGGAGAACGCTTCGACCTGCCGAGGGATACGATCTTGTCCTTCGCCTCCAGCAGTCTTGTGACTTTCGCACCCAGCGTCAATAGGGTCGCCAAACGGTCCGTCTCAAGCTTCTTGACGTCGTCGTACCAATTGGTCAGTTGCTCGATGAGGCTGTGCATCTCACCCATCCGCGCCTGCGCATGGCGTTCTGCGTCGCTGGCCGGCTGCTGCATCAGGATTTCGCGCAAAACGGACAATGTCGGATCGACTTCGCGCTTCTTTCGTTCCTCTGCAAGTGTACGCAGAATCTGCCAGACATCGTCCGGCGTCGTGAAGAAATCGCGGCGATCGTCGGGAAGATGTTTGAGCAGCACGAGGTTCCACGCCTGCAATTCGCGCAAACTCATCGACACGTTCGAGCGGGAGATTCCCAGCGCATCGACGATCTGTTCGGCATTGAGCGGATCGGGCGAGACATAGAGCAGGGCGTAGATCTGGCCGACAGTGCGGTTGATTCCCCACCGGCTTCCCATTTCGCCGAAGTGCAGAACGAAGGATTGAACGAGCGGCGGTAGATTCATCGGCTTATCCCGTTGCAACTGTTATTTCAGCAATTACTGAAATGACGATATTTAACAAATCATAAATTTGCAAGGGGGTGGGTTTGGGACATGACAGAAAGGAAAGGGGAGGGGAGGGTGCTGCAGACCGCAGCTTCTTAACCCTCCCCTTGTGGGGAGGGCAGGAGCGAAGCGACGGGGAGGGGAAACGCTTACATGTTTGGTCGCCGTCAGGCTTAACATCGAAGCTTCGAAAAGACCCCTCCCTGCTGCTGCGCAGCCTCCCTCCCCACAAGGGGGAGGGTAAG
>NZ_JBFUMG010000811.1:0-1512 GCF_054049495.1 Phyllobacterium sp. P5_D12
CCAAACCAATAACTGCGACAGCCTTCGTCAGTTGCTTCCATCTTGCCCCAAACTGGCGAAGAACCGCAAGGAAGGTCGGCTTTCGATCAAGCCCCTTTTCAACGACCATTATGAATACGATGGCGGCAATCAGGGCACTCCAAAAAGGCAAAAAACCCCGACCCCATACAAACACGATACCATCAAAGCCAAGCCAGAACTTTGACGCCGAGTATTTGTTCATTCCAAGCAAAACGGTCAAAATGACGGTGCAAAAGAATAGGAGCGAAAGCCGCCAAAGCACTGCCCAGCTCAATGACAGCTGACGATGAAACGAAAGCCGCTCAAGCGCGGTTGATCCTCCAGTCAACCTTACCATCTTCTGGCTTGCGAGCAGAAATGCGATGAACACGGGAACGTGCGCTACAAAGAAACCAAGCAGCGAAAGACCGTCGGGCAACGTTAGTGAATAGAGACGCATTACCGTTGCCAGCAATAGCCAGGGTAGGGTCTCCAGCACCAGGTAAGGGCCAAAGCCAATCCTTTCGTTGCGGCGCAAACTGAGTTCAGGAAATGAAGGTACTGTTATCGCGGGTTTCATCAGACGGTTATAAAATCGTCCCGCCAAACGCGGCATTAATCCATTCGATCAAATGCGGTGCAACATCACAATTTCGATAGAAATTGCTACGCTCGAGGCATTCTAAAAAATCTTTCCGTCCGCATTTTCAAATGAAGGTGGTCGCCATCGATCTGGGGTGGTCCTCGGTTGCAATATACTTCCGTGGTTCTCGATCTGTGCTTCGAAAGTCGCATAATGTCTCGTCTGGGACCGGCCTCTTCGGATCCCCTCCCGCTACTGGTGCGATCTTTAGCATCTTTACTCGTTTGGGACCGTCGACAGGAAATTGGACAAGACTTATCTTTTGTTGGCGTTGCGCCACTCTCCGAAGACAGTCAAATTRTTGGGGTCTGTCGGCGGGTAAAGGCCGATGATGGATTTACCGGACTGGACGAGTTCCAGAACGAAATCCTCGTACGCTGTCATCTCCACCGTCTCCTCAGCGACCTCGGTGGCTAGATGTGCGGGGATAATCACAACACCCTCACTATCTCCGACCACGATATCGCCGGGCCAGACTGYGACATCTCCACAGCCAATGGGAACATTGATATCGAGCGCTTGATGGAGTGTGAGATTCGTCGGTGCTGAGGGACGATTATGATATGCCGAAAAGGCAAGGTTGGCTATTTCCGGAGAATCACGAAATCCGCCATCAGTTACTATACCCTCGACACCTCGTTGCATGAGGCGAGTGATTAGTATCGAGCCAGCCGATGCGGCTCGCGCATCTTTGCGGCTGTCGATAACAAGCACGGCGCCCGGCGGGCATTCCTCGATGGCCTTGCGCTGGGGATGCGCGGGGTCGCGGAAAACAGACAGCTGGTTGAGATCTTCACGAGCAGGTATATAGCGAAGCGTAAATGCCTCGCCCACCATGTTGTACTCCAATTTTCCAAGGGGTCTTACGT
>NZ_JBFUMG010000812.1:0-1512 GCF_054049495.1 Phyllobacterium sp. P5_D12
GACCTACCCGGAAGTACAGGCGCTGCGCGACGAGGTTCCTGCGAAAGGCCTGCGTGCCACGCTGCGCAATCGGTCTGTGCATGAAATATCGCGTGACGTGCTGGCGATTTCGCGGCTCGGCCTGAAGAACCGGGCAAAGCTCAACAGCGAAGGCTTCGACGAGACGCACTATCTCTCGTCGCTGGAGGAAGTTGTTGCGCGTGGAACAACGTCGGCTGAGCAGATGCTGTCGCAGTACAATACTGCTTGGGGCAGTTCCGTCGAACCGGCATTTCTGGAATACGCTTACTAGACAACTCGAGGATCGGCCATGACCAAAACCATTCTGATTACCGGCGCCAGCCGCGGCATCGGCCGATCGTCGGCAATTCTAGCAGGTCAGAGGGGCTGGTCGGTGGGCGTCAACTATGTCGGCAACAAGGCTGCGGCCGACGAAGTGGTTGAGGCCATCATTGCAGCGGGTGGCAAGGCAATAGCCATTCAAGGCGATGTCGCTGTCGAAACCGATGTCATCTCCATGTTCGAACAGACTGCCGAACTCGGCACTCTCGACGGTGTCGTGGTGAATGCAGGTATTGTTGCTCCTGGCTCGCGACTGATGGATATGGACATTGAACGTATGCGCCGCATCTTCGACGTGAACGTGCTTGGCGCCTATGTCTGCGCACGCGAGGGCGTACGCCATCTTGCCCGCTCACGTGGTGGCAATGGCGGTTCAATCGTTCTTTTGTCCTCTGCGGCCGCACGGCTCGGCGGACCGGGCGAATATGTCGATTATGCCGGATCGAAAGGTGCCATGGATACGCTGACGATCGGCCTGTCCAAGGAGGTCGGAGCGGAAGGTATTCGTGTGAACGCCGTCCGGCCCGGACTAATCGAGACCGATATTCATGCCAGCGGCGGCCAACCGGACCGGGCGCAGCGTCTTGGTGTTACCGCACCACTCGGTCGTGCGGGTACTGCCGATGAAGTCGGCCAATCCATTGTGTGGCTCTTGAGTGACGAGTCATCCTATGTGACTGGGGCCATCCTTGACGTAACTGGCGGACGTTGAGCCAAGCCTTACAATTGTGACTCCCCCTGCCCATTATCTGTGTTATGCGGGGCTACATCATTCATGCGGATTTCTGAACCATGCCGAAATACAAAGCGCTGTCCGAAGCCTATATTCCAGAATTGCCGAACTACTACAAAGGCAAGGTTCGAGAGAATTACGATCTGCCGGATGGAAGGCGCATTATCATCGCCACGGACCGCATCAGCGCATTTGACCGCATTCTTGCGTCCATACCACTGAAGGGTCAGGTGCTGACGCAAACGGCGCGTTTTCAGTTTGAACAGACGCAGGATATTTGCCCCAATCACGTCATCGAGTATCCAGATCCCAACGTACTGGTTTGCCGCAAGCTGACCATCCTGCCGGTCGAAATCGTCGTGCGCGGTTATCTTGCCGGAACAACCGGAACGTCGATACTGACGCTCTATAAGGCAGGTAAACGTGAAATGTACGGC
>NZ_JBFUMG010000813.1:0-1511 GCF_054049495.1 Phyllobacterium sp. P5_D12
GGGCTGTACCGCGATCTGGCGCTGCAAGGCTGTCCAGCAGTGCTTGTCGACAAAGGAGACTTTTCGTCAGGTACAAGTGCGGCTCCATCCCGGCTTATTCACGGCGGCTTGCGTTATCTCGAAACCGGTGAATTCGCATTGGTGAAAGAGTCGGTTATCGAGCGGAATCACTTGCTTCTCAACGCATCGCACCTCGTCCATCCCCTGAGGGTATGGGTGCCGGCATTCAGTTGGGTGGGCGGCGCATTCTCGGCAGCATTGCGATTCCTGCGGCTGAAGAAAACGCCGGGTGCCAAAGGCATCTTCGTCATCAAGCTCGGACTTTCTTTTTTCGATCGTTTCGGCAAGGCCAACCAGACAATGCCGCACCATAGGCTCGTGGGATCCAGAGAAGTAAGGAAACGTCTATCCCAGCTTTCGAAAAAGGTGCGGGCTGTTGCCGAATACTACGACGCGCGCGTAACACATCCGGAAAGACTTGCGCTCGAGCTGGCCGGGGACGCCGAACGCGATTGCCCTGAATCGATCGCGATACCATACATGTCTTTGCGGAGTACCATTGACGGCAAGGTCGAACTGTACGATGAGATCGGCAGGCAATCATTTTGGTTGCAGCCTTCGATCGTCGTTAATTGCGCTGGCCCCTGGGTCGATCAGGTTAACCGCGGCCTTGGTATCGATCGTCGCCTTATGGGAGGCACGAAGGGTTCGCATGTTGTCCTTGAAAGACCAGATCTCGCACTAAAACTGGATGGTCTCATGTTATATTTCGAGACCTACGATCATCGCGCATGCCTGATTTATGCGCTCGATAAAACGCACGTTTTGCTCGGGACGACTGACCTGCGAACCAGCGATCCAGACGATACGGTTTGTTCCGACAATGAGATTGACTACCTGTTCGAGGTTTTGGAGCAAGTGCTGCCGGGCGTGAAGCCAAGAAGGCAAGACATAGTGTTTTCCTATGCTGGCATTAGACCCCTGCCCTACAATGACGGCGGAGCCACGGGTGCCATCAGCCGCGATCATTTCCTGACGACTTTTGCTCCTGATGACGACCGCCATTTCGCAGTCGTGAGTCTGGTCGGTGGCAAGTGGACCACATATCGGGCGTGTGCAGCGCAGATGTCGGAAGTGGTGTTGCGACATTGCGGCAGGTTAAGGATCCGCGATACTCTTGAGGTAGATGTTGGTGGAGGCAAAGGGTTTTCGTCGAAGCCACGTGACGTGGCGATAAAGAGCCAGGCGCTTGCCCAGGCTCACCGCTTAGAAGTCGATGACGCAATAAGGCTGTTCAAGCGATACGGCAGCACTGCCGGAGCTATTGCTGCTGAGGTAGAAGCCTGCAATCATGAGCGTCTAACCTTCGCACCAGACTATTTTGTTGGCGAAATCGTTTGGATCGTGAAAAATGAACGCGTGACGAAACTTGCCGATATCATTTTGAGACGGACATTAATGGCATTCGAGAACAAGGCAAGTGACGGGGTTATCCGGGAAGTCGCCGGCAT
>NZ_JBFUMG010000814.1:0-1502 GCF_054049495.1 Phyllobacterium sp. P5_D12
GATCAATGCGCCGATCCATCGCCACAACATGGAAGAAGTACCGGATTTCATCGAACTTGCGCTCTCCCTCGGCGCCGAGCGGCTGGAAATCGCCAATGTCCAATATGCGGGCTGGGCTCTGCTCAATCGCAAGGCGCTTATGCCGGAACGCGAAGCGGTCGAGCGTCAGGTGCAGATCGTCGAGGAGGCGCAGGAACGTTTGCGCGGCATCATGACGATAGACTTCGTTACGCCAGATTATTTCGCCATTTATCCGAAACCCTGCATGGGCGGCTGGGCGCGCGATGCCTTTATGGTAGCGCCCGATGGAACCGTGCTTCCATGCCATGCCGCCAGCACGATCAAGTCTCTGCATTTCGAGCGTTTCGGCGACTGGAGCCTCAGCCGTATCTGGCATGAATCGTCGGCATTCAATGCGTTTCGCGGAACAAGCTGGATGCAGGAGCCATGCCGCAGTTGCGCGCGCCAGGAGATCGATTGGGGCGGTTGCCGCTGTCAGGCCATGGCAATCGCCGGCGATGCGGCTGCTACAGACCCCGCCTGCATCAAATCACCGCTGCATGCCCGCATGGGTGCGCTCATCAACGAGGCAATCAGCACAAAGACGGCCGACACAACGCCGGACGCCTTCACCTATCGCCGCATCGGCCGTGTCACCGAACCTATGGTTTGATGATCGATTGCTGGATCGTCTTCGACAGGCCGTATAGGCGTTGCTCGATAATCGTCGGCACCTCGCAGACATACGTCAGCGAGTGGACCCGTTCATCGTATATGCGGGTTTCCCAGGTCAGTCTTTCATTTGCCCTGTCGAGTTCCTCCGGATCCACATCAGGCTTGGCGCGCATCGCGTCCACTGTCGAGGCTTCCTTCCGCAAATCCTCCGCCATGTCGCGTTGCTTGTCGGCGTAGCGCGAGATACCGGATATCACTTGCTCGCGCTCGCGGTTCAACGTGTCGAATACACCCTGGAACAGCATGAACATCTTGTCGTTCACCTGTTCTTTCGGCAGTCCTCCGGCAAACTCGACGATCTGCTTTTGTGCCCCGTCGAGTGGATTGCGCCGCGCCGCAACTTCGCCAACGAGATCATCGATTTTTGGATCGCTATCCCAGTTTTTCGCGGCCTCGGGAATGTCCGGGCCGTTCCACACCTGACCGATCGAAAGTTCCGGTACCTTGCGCTGGACGCAAGGCCAGCTCGGATCATTGTTCGCCGCGGCAATAGCACCGTTGCCGGAAACCAGCAGGACAAGGCCAGCCGACGCCGCGAAGAATACCTCTGACCGTTTCAATTATTGCCTCCCTCTTGTTTCTTGATGACGAGACCGCGCGAGGGGTCGTAGGCGATGATTGCGCCCGCAATGAAAACGATGGTGAATCCGCAGACGACGGCAAGCGACGTCCACTCGATCTGTCCGTAAAATGCGAAGCGCACCAGTTCGACCGCATAGGTAAACGGATTGAGCAGGCAGATCTTGTAGAGCAGGGGACTTGCCTCC
>NZ_JBFUMG010000815.1:0-1500 GCF_054049495.1 Phyllobacterium sp. P5_D12
GATCTGGTAGGTGCCCATGCCGCCCATATCCATGGCTTCGCCCTTGGTCCAGTCAAACAAGCCGGAATAGAATTCAAAGGCACCCTTCCAATCACTGGTGTTCAATTCGTGCCACCCGACTGTACCCGGTGTCGGGGGCTTCGGATTGTCGCCGCGGTCTTCCATCGAGGGCTTGAACAGAGTGAACGGCGCGCCCTGCGGATCGGCAGCGACTGCGAATCTGCCAACGTTCGGGATATCCTGTGGCTCAAGGGTTATCTTGCCTCCCGCATCCTTTACGCGGGTAGCAAATTTATCGACGTCATCAACTGCGATATAGCCGGACCACATTGATTCGACACCGATGTTGCAGCCTTCGGGTGTCGTCATCATGCCCGCAACGGGGGCTTCACCGGCTTTGAGCAAAGTATATTTCATATCCGGATGGCCCGAATCCTGCGCACCCCAGCCAATCACATCGCTGTAGAAACGCTCAGCTGCTTCTGCGTCGCTGGTCATCAGTTCATACCAAACAAAATCACCGGAATTGGACATGATAGCTCCTCCTTCTCATGATCGACCGGATTGTATAGATGGCTTGTAATTGAATATTGACAATTATGTTGATATCAACATATATAGGCCATGTCAAAGCCCATTTCAGTTCCTTACGAAACAACGATCCATGTTCGCGATACGTGCCTGTGTCTTGCTGTACAGCGGGCGGCGCGTGCCCTCGCCCGGCGCTTTGATGAAGCGTTGCGGCCATATGATCTCACCAACGGACAGTTTTCGCTATTGATGTCGCTGAACCGGCCGACGCCACCCAATCTGAGTTCCGTAGCTTCATTGCTCGCGATGGATCGAACCACACTTACCGCGGCCCTCAAGCCGCTGGAGCGCCGTGGCCTGGTGAGGGTCGTGGTCGATCCTGCTGACAAACGCAGCCGCCTCATGGCACTGACGCCGGATGGTATGCACCTGCTTTCGGAAGTCGTGCCGATATGGAAGAATTCACACCGCAAACTTGAAGAACTGCTCACAGACGGCGAGCATGATCGACTTTTAAACGGCTTAAAGAAGCTCTTGTGATCTCAATCAACAGCATGCGTCAAGATGTTGATCAGTCGTCCGGTTGGGTCGCGGACGTAGAAACGCCGGACGCCCCAGGGCTCATCTGCGATATCATATGCGATCTCATAGCCGGCTGTTCTCGCTCGCTCATAGACCATATCGACATCGTCCACTTCGATCGAAATGTCGGGCACAGGAGTGCCTGACCCTCCTTCGCTGGCGATGCTGATCTGCGGCCTTGCCGAAATGTCGGATGCAAATGTCAGAATCCATCGATGATCCATGACGACTTTCAGTTCCAGCAAGTTTTCATAGAAGTCACGAACGCTGCCGGGATCAGGACATGCGAAATTTGGAACGATGCGTTTTACGACCACGGGACACCTCCTCAAAATTGAGTCTCGTCCGAGATCCACACTAATCATCTCTGTCATGCGCCTAAAGTCC
>NZ_JBFUMG010000816.1:0-1498 GCF_054049495.1 Phyllobacterium sp. P5_D12
ACGCTGCACATCACGGTTGTTGGGGTTGAAATAGACGTGATAAACGAGCTTGTCGAACGGGCTGACGCTATATGTCCTTATTCCGACGCAATCCGCAGGAACGTCCCGGTGACAAAGATCACCCAATCAGGGAAACCCTGATCCCTTTGACTCATAACCAAGACGTGCTCCCGTCGAATAGTATTATGGCGTTTGAGGTGTCTCTCTGATCAGCAGTCGCTAATGGGGGAGTGCCTGCTCGCTGCMTGCGCTCTGCCATCCGACGGACCGACAATGCTGACCCCCGAACCGCGCCAGATGCCGACGTCAGCACGGGAAGCCAGTTGCCAATAGTGGCCTTCTCAAGGTCTGCTGTCGCGAGTGAAGAATGGTGCGCTATCTCAACCTCGTTCCGAGTAGCTGCACGCTGCGGTCCTGCCAATCGGCGAACCTACCGCTGAGTCTGGGCATACCTATACAATGATCTGGTTACGCTCCGGTCGAAGCTGGCTTAATCTTCAACTCACGGCCGATGTCGTCGGCAGCAGATATGCCTGCAAGGTGTTTTTACTTTCTAGGTTCGGTCAGCTCAACGGCGAACGAGGCCGCCGTGTTCCGCCGATATGCACGAATTTGCGACATTAGACTCGATTAAAAACCGGATCGGCGAGAGCCTCCCAACATCAGCTACAAAGGAAACCTGATCATGAGAAATATGACCGCATGCCTAGCTCTTGGCGCACTCCTTCCGCTGGCAACACTTGCAAAGCCGGCTGCCGCGGAGCCAATTAAAAACATCGTTCTCGTTCACGGCGCATGGGTCGATGGGTCTGGCTGGAAGCCAATCTTCCAAATTCTGACGAAGGAAGGGTTCCACGTCTCCATCGTGCAGGAACCCGAGAGTTCTTTCACCGATGACGTAGCCGCCACCAAGCGCGTCCTCGACATGCAGGATGGTCCAACTCTCCTCGTAGGCCATAGCTACGGCGGCTCGGTTATAACCGAAGCGGGTGTCCACCCATCCGTCGTGGGTCTGGTCTACATCGCCGCCCACGCTCCCGACGTCGGTGAGGATGAGGGCTCCCTTGGCAAGAAGACGCCGAGCGTGCTCGCTAAGACCCCGGGTGCGATCAAGAAAACCCCTGATGGCTACACCTATCTCGACCCCGAGCAATTTCCGAAACTGTTCGCTCCTGACCTTCCCCCAGAACAGGCACTGTTCGGTGCCCGCTCGCAGGTCCTTGCTTCAGCCGGCGTATTCACCCAACCACTGACCGCTGCCGCCTGGAAGACGAAGCCTAGCTGGGCTGTGGTCGCCGGCAATGACCAGATTATCAACCCTGATCTTGAGCGTTGGTATTACAAGCGCGCCAAGAGCCATACGATCGAAATTAAGGGTGCAAGCCATTCGGTATACGAGTCGCATCCGAAGGAAGTGGCGGCCATCATCACGGAAGCCGCGCGCAAGGCCGCCGACGAAACCACGGTCAGCAGCAAATAGATCACGCCACGAAAGGGC
>NZ_JBFUMG010000817.1:0-1494 GCF_054049495.1 Phyllobacterium sp. P5_D12
ATTCTCGCCTCACCGAGCAACAAGGTCTTGTCGGTGATGTCGTGGGATTATCTGGAATTCGGCAACGTTCAAAATGCGGCGATCATCGGCATTCTCCAGACGGTCATACTGATGGCTGGAATTCTCGTCAGCCGGTTCCTGCTTCGTGTGAAACTTTCCCAAAGTGGCTGACGTACGGCCGCGTGAATATGGAGTGGTGACTTGGCTCAGCTAAGCGTTGAAGATCTCGTGGTTACCTATGGCAGCGTCACAGCCGTCAAGGATGTGAGCTTCGTGGTCGAGGACGGCGAATTTGTTTCGCTCCTTGGTCCAAGTGGCTGCGGGAAGACCACCACTCTGCGCTGCATAGCTGGCCTGGAGGCATCCTCGGGTGGAACGATCCGTATAGACGGGGAGATCGTTGCGGCCGATGGACGGGACGTGCCGCCAGAAAAACGTGACATCAATATGGTTTTCCAATCCTATGCGGTCTGGCCCCATATGACCGTTTACGAGAATGTTGCCTACGGTCTCAAGACCCGGCACGAACCAGCAGCAGTAATCGAGGCGAAAGTAAGCGAAGCCCTGAGGACTGTCGGCCTGACCGGATATTCGGATCGCTACGGGACCGAATTGAGCGGTGGCCAGCAGCAGCGCGTTGCACTTGCACGGGCGATTGTAACGTCCCCGAGACTTCTTTTGTTCGACGAGCCTCTGAGCAATCTGGATGCCGGATTGCGCGACCGTATGAGGTTTGAACTTGTGGAACTACAGCGACGGTTGGGCAAGACTTCGCTTTACGTCACCCACGATCAGTCCGAAGCGATGCTCATGAGCGACCGGATCATTCTCATGAAAGACGGGAAGATGGTCCAGTCCGGAACGCCGCGAGATCTCTATGATCGCCCGGCGAGCCGGTTTGCAGCAGAGTTCATCGGCAACGCCAACATTCTTGAAGGCACGGTCGCCGGAACGGCTGGTGGCAAACATGCGCTTGTCACCCTGACAGACGGCGTGACCATCGAGGGCCGCTTCTCATGGCCTGTTCAATCAACTGTGTTTGGGCTAGTTCTGGTCTGCATACGGGCGGAAAGCATCATACCGGTGACCAGCGGTTCAAATGCGGTCAACTGCTTCGAAGCGCACGTCAAATCGGTCAATTTCCTTGGAGCAGTCGTCAACTGCCGGCTCCAGATTGGCGGCGTTGCACTTCGCGCCGATTTGCCCGCGCGAAATCCTCCCGATGTCGGCCAGACAATTATGGTCCGCATCGACCCGGAGGCCGTGACTCTTATTTCGGAGCACTAGTTGACACAGCAAGTGCCTTATCCAACCAAAAGGGAATTCTCATGCGTATCGAAAGCGTCGAAAGTATCTTTATTGACAAGTATCTATTTGTCGAAATTCGCACGGACAATGGGCTTGTCGGCCTTGGTGAAGGTGGTGCCTGGGGTTTCCACGAGGCGACGGCCGGCGCCGTGCTCCGGTTCAAGGACTATCTGCTCGGTCAGGATC
>NZ_JBFUMG010000818.1:0-1494 GCF_054049495.1 Phyllobacterium sp. P5_D12
CTCGGGTCAAGCCCGAGGATGACGGAGACGTCGGGATTTTCTGCTGCTGTGCGTGGTTCGACAAGCTCACCATGAAGGAGACCAGTGGCTGCACCGCTAATCACCGCCCCCGCAGTTCTTGGCTCCACTGCAACCACCCACCTTCCCCATGGTGAGCTTGTCGAACCACGCACAGCAGCATTGCCAAAACCCGAGCACCGAAAGCAAATGTCTCTTCCCTCCCCTTGCGGGGAGGGAGGCTACGCAGCAGGGAGGGGTCCTTTGGATTTCCACACCCAGACTTATCCCCACTCCGATACGAGTTTATCCTAAAGCTGATTGAGAATGGTAGCTGCGCTCGAGGTGACAGCCTGACCCGGAGACTCTTCGATATTGAGCTGCTTCACCACGCCGTCTTCAACTAGCATTGAATAACGCTTGGAGCGTATGCCCATATTACCGGCACCAAGATCGACATCGAGACCGACGGCCTTGGTGAAAGTGGCATTGCCGTCCGAGAGATACTGAATTTTGCCCTCGCCATTCGTTGCCTTGGCCCAGGCGCCCATGACATGCGGATCATTGACGGCGACGACGACAATTGCGTCGATATCCTTTGCCAGAATTGCATCTCTGTTTTCAAGATAACCCGGCAGATGGTTCATGCTGCAGGTCGGCGTAAACGCGCCGGGAACAGCAAAGAGAACAATTCTCTTGCCCTTGAATAGCGCTTCGGAGCGGACTTCACTGACGCCCTCGTCCGATTTTGTCTTGAATATAGCGTCCGGCAAACGCTCGCCCACTTTGATCGTCATGAATAGCTCCCTGTGAGATGATGATATGCGCCCTTCCGCACATAGGGTGCGTACTTGCAAAAGTCGAGAATTTTGATCGTTATTCCTGAACGTTGATCATGCCGGAGACGGCCTTGTCTCCTTGAACCAGCGTGTAGTTAAGAGGGGGTGTTTTTTTGTCCTTTCCGGAAATGATCCGCACGGAAAAAACGGCACTATTTGCCTGCCGGTCCTTCAGTTTCGACATGCCGAACGTAACGATTCCATCGCCCGCGACGAAAATGTCGGTGTTTGGATCATCGGAAGGAAGGTCGACCGTTACCCTCACGCGATCATCCGTGCGTACCGCGCTACGCGCCCCGAATGTCGCCGACGCTTCGCCCGGCAGCTGTTCGAAGGCCGAATCTATGAGCGTTTTGGTCAGGGCGTCGGTCGGTTTCGYGTTGTCGACGGTAAAATCAAACTCCGCTTTAACCGGGATGCAGATCGTCTCGCAAATCCCAAGAAATGCATGGCCCTTCAAATGGGCAGGCTTGGCAGGATCGGCGAGTGTGAGCGTGAGCGGCAGGGAGACTGGTTTCTTGTATCCTGCCCAGTGGGTATTGCCGTCATCGAAGCGATGCGGCGTTGGAAACGCAAGCGCATAGCTTTTGATGTTGGTGCTTTCAGTGAGATCGAGTTCTGGCGGCACACCCGCATCACCGGGTTCTCGCCAATAGGT
>NZ_JBFUMG010000819.1:0-1492 GCF_054049495.1 Phyllobacterium sp. P5_D12
ACTTCCCTTCGATCCGATTTCAGAAGCACTGCATGAAAGCCTGATCTGAGTATGTACTGACCAATCTTTAGATATAAAAATTGGTCAGTAAACCACTTTGCTTGTCAGTGACCAAAATTTGTATATAATCTTCGGTCAGAAAGTAGGGCCCCTCATGCCGGATCCAACATCCGATACACTGGAACGCATCCACGACCGGATCGCCAGCACGGCACCTTCGGGCGTTTGGTCGCGAGCCGATTTCCTCGATATAGGGACGCCGAACGCCGTCGAAAAAGCACTGCAGAGGCTAACCAGTCGCGGCGACATCCGCCGCCCGTATCGAGGCTTGTACGACAAACCAGGCATCAGCCAGTTGACGGGAAAAATGGTCTTTCCGCCGCGCGCCTCATTCATCGATGCGATTGCCCGGCGCGACAAGCTGCGTGTCCTCGTGGACGGTATGACCGCCGCGAACGACCTTGGTTTGACGACGGCTGTTCCGGCCCGATCAACAATCTATGCGGACACCTATCCCCGAACTATCGAGATCGAGGCTAATGCCGGTGATCCGCATGCCACAAAGCCGGTTATCTATATCTTGGACTTCAAGCGCATTTCGGCAAAGACGGCTTTTTGGGCGGGCCGCCCGGCAATGCGAGTGATCCAAGCCCTCCACTGGTTTCGGGATGAGCGATCCAATCTGGATGCCGTTGTCGATAGTATCGTCCGCTACTTGGGACGAAGCCCGCACAGGCAGCCGATTATCCAGGATCTGCGTGAAAACATCCATTCTATCCCCGCCTGGATGTACCCAGCTGTGGAAACCATAACCCGCGGCTTGCACGCTGCGGAGGTGGACGGCGATCCAACGAACGACGATGCCAAGGATGAACATGCGCCAGAACTTCATTGAAGTCCTTCGCTCCAGCGCTGACGAGCGCAGAGCACTGTTCTCAACCGCTGCTTCTGACCTTGAGACGCGGGCCGAGAATATCGAGAAGGATCTGTATGTCTGTTGGGTGCTCGACTTCCTGTTCAATAGACGCCCTAGCGATCCAATCGGTCTTTACTTCAAGGGCGGCACCAGTCTCAGCAAGGCTTATGGTCTAATCAAGCGATTCTCCGAGGATATTGACATCGGCATCTACAAGTCGGACCTGAAAGTCCCGCTTGAGGCTGACATCGCCGCACTTCCTACTGTCAATCAGCAACAGAAAGCACTGGCGGATCAGGTGGACGAGGCTGCACGGCGATATATGTCGGGACCCCTCAAAGACTTGCTGGCCCAGGAAATCGCCGCGATCGAAGGAGCGAGCGGACAAACGGGACACTTCTCGCTCGGCTTCGGTTACGATTCGTACCGGAAAAAAGAAGCGCTCGATATTCTCATCGTGGGATACAAAAGTGTCTTCGATATGAGCGGCGGCTATGTCGAGGCGGCGGTGCGCATCGAAGGCGGAGCGCGCCCCGATCCCTTACCTACGGAGTCGCGGCGGATCATTCCCTACAT
>NZ_JBFUMG010000820.1:0-1492 GCF_054049495.1 Phyllobacterium sp. P5_D12
GGATTGGCGTTGGCCACCGGAGAGAAGGCCAACCTRCATGTCGAGACGCTTTTCCAGCCCGAGATTGAGTTCGGCCAGTTGTTCGCTGTATTTGGCCCGGCGGGCGGCGGTGAGCCCATAGGAAAAGCCGCGAGGCTTGCCGCGCAATTCCGCCAGCAGCATGTTTTCGCCAATGGTCATGGTCGGTGCGGTGCCGATCATCGGATCCTGAAACACGCGGGCAATGAATTGGGCACGGCGGTGGGCGTTCAGCCGGGTGACATCCCGCCCGTCAATCGTGACCCGGCCGGAATCCAGCGGCAGCTTGCCGGAGACAGCATTGAGAAAACTCGACTTGCCGGCGCCATTGCTGCCAATGACGATGCAAAAGTCTCCGGGCTTCAGCGCGACATCGAGGCCATCGAGCGCCCGGCGCTCGTCAAGGGTGCCGCGATAGAAAATCTTGGTGCCGCCCTTCACGGACAGCATGTCGGTTGTCATGTGTAAGCCCTCAAACCAGTGCACAGCCTGCGTTTAATAGTTCCCGCGCTGGCTGCGCAGGAACTATATGTTTGCAGGCTAAAGGAGAAGGCTTATTTCACGAAGCACTCACAATCTTTGAGGCTATCGGGTACCTTTTGGCCCGTTTTTGCCAGAACAGCCTCGTTGATCAGCGCCGTGTGGTCCTCATAGGTCGGTTTGATCGGTGCAAGGCTTGCAGGTGACTTGCCCGCGATAATCTCCGATGCGAGCTTGGCCGCATTCTGGCCGACCTTCGTGTACGAGACTTCGAAAGCCGCTGCAACGAGGCCGTCGCGTACCGCCTGTGCCGAGGCATTGACGATAGGGATATTGATGCTCAGCGCGGCGGCGGCAACAGCCGGAACCGCAGGCTGGACCAGATTGGAGCCCGGAACATAGATCACATMGGCCTTGCCGGCGAGCGAGCTGACCCGGATCGGAATGTCATTGGTGTTGTCGAGACCGACTTCAACCAGTTCCAGGCCTTCGGCTTTGGCAGCTTCCGTGATCAGCTTCAGCACGGCAACGTCATTGTCTTCGCCGGGATTGTAGAGATAGGCGAGGCGCTTGGCGTCCGGTAGCAGCTTCTTGATGAACTTGACCACCGAGCTGACGTCCTGCAGATCGGAAGCGCCGGTCATACCGGTATCGCCCGCTTCCCACGAGGGTGTGAGCTTGGCCGCAACGGGATCGGTGACGGCGGCGAAAACCACAGGCGTGCCGGAATTACCGACGATCTGCCGTGCGCCCTGCGCAACCGGCGTGGTAATGGCGAGGATAAGCTTCGGATTGCTGGAAACGAGCTTCGTCACCATTTGCKGGATAAGCGTCGCATCGAAATTCACCTGCAATTCGTCATAGACGGCATCAGTTACACCAAGCTTGGTCAGTTCTGCCTTGAATGCGGTGACCGTTTCATCCAGCTGCGGGTGCTTGCCGAATTGTGCGATGCCGATTTTGGTTTCGGCCGAGGCGGCTCCAAGCCCAAGCC
>NZ_JBFUMG010000821.1:0-1489 GCF_054049495.1 Phyllobacterium sp. P5_D12
CCGCGGCGATCTCACCGCACGAAATCCTTGGGCCAAGCTTTCAGATGTCGTATTCGGCGACTGCCGCCTTGATTGCATTTTATAGTTGGTGGTCCCGGCGTCAGGGAAGGCGGGCCTTCCGGAAAGGTGCGTCCAGCCATTTGCTTTTGGCGCTGCCGATAAAGGCCGTGAACCATGTCGGCGCGATTGCCATGACATCCGTGGTAGCCGGGACTGCGAGCTCAATTTTTGCGGCTTATCATTTCAACAATACGGCGCCGTTCGGCCTTATCGGTAACGCTCTCGCATTGCCGGTCATTTCAGTTGCTGTCATGCCTTTTGCTGTGCTCGGCTTGCTGGCCATGCCATTCGATCTGGATTGGCTACCGTTTACGGTCATGGGACAGGGCATCGAGGTCKTCATCGCTCTTGCAAAAATGGTCGCTTCGCGCTCTCCCAGCGGCAATCTCGGCCTTATGCCGCAAGGCACCTTGATCCTCATGAGCATTGGTCTTGTGATGTTGCTGTTCCTGTCAACGCGTCTTCGGCTGTGCGGCATACCGTTATTGTTAGGCGCGGCCTTGCTGATGATGCGAGCGCAGGAGCCGCAGATCATTGTTTCAGAGGACGGAAAACTGGTCGCATTGCGCACTGATGATGGCAATCTAGCGGTCAATCGAACATCCGGCAGTGCATTCACTCTTAACAATTGGCAGCAGGGCTATGGTACAAACGAGGTGGCAAAGCCGTCGAAGGCTGGCGAACTTTCCAAAGAAACGCAGTTTGAGTGTGTTGAAAAAGTTTGTACTGCACACGAGCCGGGCGGATGGATAATCGCCTATACGGACGAAGCTGCACAGAGCTCATCTGCCTGCGACGAGGGCGATATCGTTATTCTGGCGTACTCGGCCGGAACCACGGCATGCGAGGACCCGAACATAGTCGTACTTACCAAGCGCGATCTCGCGCTGCATGGTAGCGCAGAGATAACTTTGAAGTCAGGAGAACTCGTTCGGCTACCCTTCACAAATAGCGAAAATGGTTCACCAGAGGTAATCCTTGCCGAGGCAAGCGCTTCGCGCGTGCGGCGTCTTCAGTCCGTCACCATCAATTATGCCGTAGGACCACCGGTCCGGCCTTGGAACGCCTACCGAATGTATTCGCGTGCCGCGCACAATATCGAGGACTACAAATCCCGTAAGCGTGTGAATGCCGATAGCGGTGAGGCATCAGGCTGCAAAAAGCCGGGCGATTGCTAGTATCGCCGTATCAGACCGACAAGCTTTCCTTGAACCTGAACGCGATCCGGGCCGAAAATCCGCGTCTCATAAGCCGGATTAGCCGCCTCGAGGGCGATCGACGCTCCTTTACGGCGGAAGCGCTTGAGCGTTGCCTCTTCGTCGTCGACCAGTGCGACAACGATCTCGCCCGGATTGGCAGTATCGCCGCGCTTGATCACGACCGTATCGCCATCGAAAATCCCCGCCTCGATCATCGAATCGCCTTTGAC
>NZ_JBFUMG010000822.1:0-1487 GCF_054049495.1 Phyllobacterium sp. P5_D12
ACTCTGGTTATATCCCCTAAGCGTTTTTACCGACACTTGTTACTCTGGTTATATCCCCTAAGCGTTTTTACCGACACTTGTTAGAATCTGGGCGCGGGCGAGAAGCTGCTCCAGGATATCCACTGCCTTGGCTGCTTGTTCCGGCGAGATCGGTGGGGCAGGCGACACGCTCTTCCGTTGTATGCGAATATTGCGGAAATCTCCCAAGGTCTTTGCAGCACCGGAACGACGGTTTCAAGCTGTGTAATCATTGCAGCCAGCTGTGAAACGTCTACCTTGTGCTGGGCGTTGGGAATTACTTTGATCCCGGCATGGTTGGCGACCGCGAGACCTACCTGGCGTACACCTTCAATTGTCAGCAGGAAGCGGGATTGAGTAGTCGTAACATTTCGAGCGTCCGTTAAAAACGCCTCGGCGTCTGCCAGGCGCTGGTGAATGACAGCCTCATCGCGCCGGGTGATTTTGCCCGCGCCAATTTTGACCAGGTTCTGAATGTTTGTTTCCCACGTCATCTTGATCGCCTAATGGCTACTCCAGTTCCGGTACGTCGCCAGATTGAAACAGAATCGTTGGAGGCCCGTAGCCTCCCACTTCAGGCTGTGCGTCGCGAGCCCACGCCAAGACGCCAGCGCATTTTATCGCGAGATAGCGCGCCATTCGAGTGGCATCTTCCGGGGTATCGAACTGCATCGGATCGTAAGCAGGCACAAGCTGGCCATTGTCTGCTCGGGTGAATGCGACAACAACGATAAGACGCGCGGGATGATCATTGGCGTCAGCCAATTCACACATCCTTTTTCTTCATCAATTTCGATAACTGCGTTTCTATCGCGAGCGCGATATCGTCGCGCCTCGCCAAGGATAGATTGTCGGCTATTTCGATGATGGCCGATAGTATTTCGTCTCTGTGCCAGCCCATATCCGAGGCGTGGCCGATCAATTCTATCAGCTTGTCCTCAATCGCCAACTGACATGAATCAAAGCGTTCGGGATGAGTTCTTGGATAGTGTGGCTCTGGTATCGGCATGGCACGGGCCGTCACTTGGGCGTTAGGTGTTTGGTTGCAACGTTGATGATAAGCCATCCCCGGTTGTGTGCAAGCGTGTTGCATGCGCGGTTTCCTCCTTAACGAGTTGATCCGACATTCTTATTTTGTTCTCATGGCAAGAACGATAAAAACATTGGGGCAGGCCGCGCGCTGGTTGGCCAGTCGGGCGAGCCTGGTGGTCAGTGCCCCATTTAGGGTGACTCGCCAAAGTATTTGGCGTGCAGCTGCTCCACGAGACCACGCTCATGAGCGCCTATGAGTTCAACGGTCAGCCGCCTTGTAGAGGGACTGTTGAGAGGAAGCCCGAAGCCGTATTTGTCCGGCTCGAAGACGCCTCCGATGACATCGACCCTTTGTTCGGGGTGTCTGTGGGCATAATATTCCAGCACCGGGGCATCGCCGATGATCGCTGTGATGCTGCCGTCGAGCAAAGCCGCCA
>NZ_JBFUMG010000823.1:0-1486 GCF_054049495.1 Phyllobacterium sp. P5_D12
CGATTGGAGATGTTGGCGGATAGGGGCGTTGCGGGTGCGCGTGCAGCGATGGCGCTTTCGGAGAATCCCGGAAAGTTCCTGTCGACGGTCCAAATCGGCATTACGCTTGTCGGTATTGTTGCCGGTGCGTTTTCCGGGGCGACCCTCGGATCGCGTATGAGCGTCTACCTGGCCAGTGCGGGCGTGCGTGCAGACATCGCAGAGGTCGGCGGTTATATTCTCGTCATCGGCATCATCACCTATCTCTCCGTGATCATCGGCGAACTCGTTCCCAAACACTTGGCGCTGAAGAATCCGGAGCGGATTGCCTGCTTTATCGCACGCCCGATGAACATTCTGTCGCGGGTTGCCGCCCCTGCCGTTTGGCTGCTCGATGCGTCAACCAGGGGAGTGTTTAAACTGTTTGGTATTTCCACGGCCTCCGAAAGCGCAATTACCGATGAAGAAATCCTGACGATCATTGCCGAGGCCGGCAGTACTGGAGTGATCGAAGAAGCCGAACGCTCGATGATCTCGGGTGTCATCCGCCTTGGCGACCGCAGTGTCCGCGCCGTGATGACACCACGTACCGAAGTCGAAATGGTCAAGGTCAACGAAGATATCGCTTCTCTCAAGAGAAAGCTGGTCGCCAGCAATCATTCATGCCTGCCCGTCTTTGACGATGACCGTGACAACGTCATCGGTGTCATCATGCTAAGGGACATGATCGAGCCGTTACTCTCGGCTTCGGAGGTTCTGATACGCGACCACATACGCAGCGCTCCCGTGGTTCCCGATACACTCGATGCGCTGGCGGCCCTGAAAGTCTTGCGCAACTCCGATGTGCCGATGGCGCTCGTTCATGATGAATATGGCCACTTCGAAGGTCTGCTGACGCCCGCTGACATCCTTGACGCGATAGCTGGTGCTTTCCGTTCGGACGAGGATCAGTCAGAACCGGAGGCCGTTCGACGTGATGATGGATCTTGGTTGCTCGCGGGGTGGATGCCAGCGGACGAAATGGCTGACCTGTTGGGCATCGACCTACCGAAGACCCGTCATTACGAAACCGTTGCTGGCTTCATCATCGATCGATTGGAACGAATTCCGGAAACGGGTGAGGCAATCGATTTCGACGATTGGCGCTTCGAAGTCGTCGACCTTGATCATCGGCGTGTCGATAAGGTTCTGGCGTCTCGCTTGCCATAGCGCGCTTGATTGAAGCGGCGATAAAGTCAGCGATGACCGCTTCGGATAGGGCGGGCTTRAAGTCTAATAAATCGCTCGGGTTTACTTGACTGGCACAAATTTGAGAGGCGGTTGGTTCTAGAACGTCAGTATCAAAACATCGGAATGCTGATGTCTGGTTTTGGCGGCGCGAAGCCGACGGTCAAGCATAATAAGCTAGACGTTCTTGCTGCAGATCGGCGATTGTTAACTTTTTTGGAACTAATCGGATTCGACTAGAAATCGGTTATTATCGGCATTTTCAAACGAACGTTTATCA
>NZ_JBFUMG010000824.1:0-1480 GCF_054049495.1 Phyllobacterium sp. P5_D12
CAGTAGGTTAGAGCAGAGGAATCATAATCCTTGTGTCGGGGGTTCGAATCCCTCCTTCGCTACCATTCTCCTAAAACTTAAGCTTTTCAGATACTTAGGTAAACATTTCCTACCATTCCTACCAATCGTTCCTACCAATATTTTTCTTTGCCTATCAAAATAATGACAGCGATCCGAGCAAAAGACACATTGGGTCACTTCTAGGATATATCCACTTGGCAAGTGAGGCTCCCTCTACGTTCGGAAGGCCACTCAAGTGAGTAATGGGGCAACATGTGATAGGAAATCTCCTTCCACAAGGCACCACCCTCCGCGCCATAAAGAGTAGCGTGAAGGTAGAATATGTCCGAATGATCCTGCAGGCGCTGGAGGATTGCGAGCGAAGTCTCGGAGATGCCCGCGTCCACATTAGCATTAATCACGGGATGGAAACGCCGCATTATAACATTGACGCTGTGATGGACCTCGATACCGGAGAGACTACTTCTTGGGAGAGTTTCAGCGGCAAAACGCATCGACTGCTGACAGACAAGCAACGATCCAAGGTTCTCTGGTCGAGCCGATATATGACGTTCCGACAGGTCTCAGAATTAATTGGAGAGATGAGACACGCACTGAGATGATCTCGTTGGTTTACTCTCGGTATTTCCTTTACACCCAAGCCCGCGACATCCTATCGTTGCCACAGTGATTTGGGGGACTACACGTGGCATCAGATAATAATTCCGATCTCAGCTTCACGGCTGAGTTGTTCAAGGCTGCCGATAAGCTCCGCGGCAATTTAGAGCCATCAGAGTACAAGCACGTCGCATTAGGGCTCATCTTCCTGAAGTACATCTCCGACGCTTTCGAGGGGCTTCATGCCAAGCTCGAAGCTGATGAGCATGCCGACGAGGAAGACCCGGAAGAGTATATGGCAGAGAGTGTCTTCTGGGTGCCCAAGGAGGCCCGATGGAGTTTCCTTCAGGCCAATGCCAAACGACCAGAAATTGGCAAGCTTATCGATGAGGCGATGGAGGCCATTGAAAAAGCGCCATCAAACGAAGGGCTGAAGGGTGTTCTGCCAAAGAACTACGCTCGCCCTACACTCAACAAGACCATGCTGGGAGAACTTATCGATCTATTCTCGAACATTGGCATGCACGACAATGGCGACAAGGCAAAAGACCTGTTGGGCCGTGTTTATGAGTACTTCCTGTCGGGATTTGCCGGTTCAGAAGGAAAGCGCGGCGGGGAGTTTTTTACACCACGGTCGGTTGTAYGCACACTTGTCGAAATGCTCGAACCTTATAAAGGCCGGGTCTATGATCCGTGCTGCGGCTCAGGTGGCATGTTCGTACAGTCCGAAAAGTTCATCGAGGGACACGGTGGGCGGCGACACGACATTGCTATCTATGGTCAGGAGATTAATCACACCACTTGGCGGTTGGCCAAGATGAACCTCGCCGTGCAGGGGATCGACGCCGACATTCGCTGGAAC
>NZ_JBFUMG010000825.1:0-1474 GCF_054049495.1 Phyllobacterium sp. P5_D12
ATGATGATAACGGCAGGAACTTGACGCACCCGACGGCGTTTTGTTTCATAATTATTGGACACTGCTCCCCCATTCTCCCCGTCTCTGCAGAGTTTGAATGCAAATGCCACATTTACATATTATATCTCTTTACCCGTCCTGTCGTGATAAAATTGGAAAAGTACTACCAATTAGTTAGGGGCTCCCGAGGAATGACCCTGATCGTACTACCGAAGGATTTAACTCATCGGCCGCTGATATGATGGAGTAAGACTCGACCAGCGGACAGGCGGAACGACATCAGTGGCCTTGCCACGTCGCAGTAATCGACATTGAGGAGACCATTATGTGCCGCAATATAAAAACGCTGTTTAACTTCGACCCGCCTGCAACCAAGGATGAGATCGACGCTTCTGCTCTCCAATTTGTGCGCAAGCTGTCTGGTTTCAACAAACCTTCGCAAGCCAACGCCGAAGCTTTCGATCGCGCTGTCAAGGAAGTTTCGGATGCGGCGCGCCGACTGCTGACCTCCCTCCATACTCCAGCGCCCGTACGTGACCGCACGGTCGAGGCTGAAAAGGCACGCGAGCGCTCAAGAGCACGGTTCGCACAGGCTGGGTAGGGCAACGTCCTACCCACCCTCCAATCAGGCAGCAGGCTACTACTGTCTCAGTGTTTATTGCAGTTGGGCGCCTGCATGATTTGGCCGGTCAGTGCTTGCTGTGGCCCGAGCTTACGCCGTTAGAGCCTGTCCAATCGGGATGGTAGGGTTGCCATTGGGTGGCGCCGCTACTCTCCAGACATCCTGCAAGCATCGAGCTTGAAAATGCCATCACGGCCAGTACAAACATAGTCTTGATCGACATCGCATTTCTCCTCCACGATGTTCTTCGGCACAATTGTGCGCCTTAATACACATGGGTTCGATATTGTGTGTTGCGAATCAGATCGTCGTGAGCCGTATGTGATAGCGTGGCGCTAGAATTTTCAGCCGGCGTCGTTCTGGCACAGCCTCGTTGTCATTGGTTGAGCCAAACCGGGTGCGCTATTTAGACAGATTATACGAAACTGCGGCACCTATCGCGGTACCAACAACAATTCCCATCGAGATGCTGTCAAACATTGCGTTTCCAAGCATCGCGCCAATGCCAATACCAAGGGCTATTCCGAGCCATGGATAGTAGCTTGGCTGAGGTCAATCGGGGAGTTCTCCTTTGAGTACATCCCCTTGCCTTCGGCCACCGTCAGACCGGAGAACTGCTCTGTAACGGCCAGGCGATAGGCCATGATGCCGATGAAAGAGCTTGGAAAACGCAGTCGCGGTCTCGTAGCCGACACGGGTCGCAATGCGTGCAATCCCCTCGTCACTTGTTTCGAGTAGAAACGCAGCCTCCGACATTCGGCGCGCGATCAAATAGCGGTACATGGACTCGCCAACAAGCTTGGTGAAGCGAGCCGAAAACGCCGAACGACCAAGCCCCACGCTGTGTCCGAG
>NZ_JBFUMG010000826.1:0-1473 GCF_054049495.1 Phyllobacterium sp. P5_D12
AGACAAAAGTGCAACGGTCGGCCACTTTGTTTGCATTTTAGGAAATGCCGCTGTGGCCAACCCGGGAATTGATAGCTATCTAAGGCATACTGTCGAACCGAATGGTTCGGTCGGAATATTGAGAGAATGAAGGGGTTTATAGTGTTCATAGCGGGCAAGCGATTATTAACCGCAGCGCTGTTGTCAGCCACGGTACTAACCTCTACGCCTTCAATGGCTGAGACAATATTCGGGGCAATGGAGAAGGCCTACGAGAGAAACTCCACCGTCAATGCGGACAGGGCCGGCGTACGCGTCACCGACGAAGGTGTTGCGGTTGCAAAATCGGCGTATCGTCCGACCATAAACGGGAACGCGTCTTTGGCGTCGACCTGGCGCCGGCTTGATGGCGGTCTTCATGGACGCACTGACGAAGGGACGTTCGGCATCACCGTGAACCAGCTGCTGTTCGACGGGTTCACCACAAAGAACAATGTGGCTTCTGCAAAAACACAGGTGTTGGCCGCGCGTGAAAACCTGCGCAACAGCGAGCAGAACACTTTGTTTCAAGCCGCACAGGCATTCATGGACGTCTACCTCACCCGTCAGATTGTCATCCTGCGGCAGAAAAACCTTGAGTTCCTCGACGAACAGTTGCGCGCCGCGCGCGCACGTTTCGATGTTGGCGAGGGAACGCGTACCGACGTTGCGCAAGCCGAGGCCTCCAAAGCCTCTGCCATCGCAACGCTAGCCGCTGCGAAATCCGACGAAAAGAATGCCGAAGCTGTCTATATTCAGATTGTCGGCGCGGAGCCTGGCCGCCTCAAGGCCGCGGCGATGGCATCGAAATCACTGCCGCGATCAATGGATCAGGCATTCAGCATCGCCGCCAACAATCATCCGGCGATCCTGGCTACACAATATGCCGTCGATGCAGCTGGATATAATGTGAAGGCGCAGGAAGGTCAGCTCCTGCCTCAGGTCGGCCTCCAGGGATCGATTACGCGCGATGAAATCTTCGAGGGCGGACTGAGCACCAACACCACGGACTCGACATCGGCCTCCGCCGGGATCCAGATGACGATCCCGATCTATAGCGGCGGCAGGACATCGGCTCTGGTTCGCCAGTCCAAGGAAACGTTGGGACAGCGGCGCATCGAAGTTGATGTACAGCGCGACGCTGTCCGTCAGGCGATCGCCAACGGCTATTCGACCATGGAATCTGCGAAAGCGCAGATCGTTGCTCAAAGATCAGTGGTTGCGGCCGCGGAACTCGCCTTGAACGGCGTCATCGAAGAACGCAAGGTGGGCCAGCGCACGACACTCGACGTGTTGAATGCCCAAGCCGATGTGTTGACCGGACAGGTTAGCCTCGCGCAGGCCGAACGTGACAGTGTTGTGGCGAGCTACGCCGTTCTCCTGGCCGTTGGGCGCCTAAACCCCGGCCAAATCGGCTTGCAGGTCGCGGAATACCATCCTGAGGAGCATTATGAC
>NZ_JBFUMG010000827.1:0-1472 GCF_054049495.1 Phyllobacterium sp. P5_D12
ATATCAGTCTGGGTAGGAGGAAATCGCGGGTCGTTGCGAGCGTTTGATTTTGAATGCAGTTCTTTAAAATCATTTCATGCAACGGCGAAACAAGATGCCCCCATCGCGAAACGACGTTTTCCACATTGGGCCACACAACATTCAGATTACCAAATTTACTCTTGTTCATATTGTGAAAAACGGAGCCACCGCTGCCGCCTGCCATGACCTCATACGACAGTCGTCGGCACGACCAGTACAAAAATAATGACCAATCAGCTTTCAATKGAACAACTGTATTGATTTGTTGATTTGATTGGACCTCTCGGTGGTTGATCACGACAAGGCCCGGCGTAGCAATGCAACTTACTGAAATAGAGCCGCTGGGAACGCTTTGTTTTCTTTGACTTAAGGCACCAACCGAAGACAGCATGCTTTGCGTTTCGACAACATACATCTGTCGGTGCATGTCGGGTATCTTGAGAAATGGAACGTCTGTCCCGAAGTACTCAGCAACTTTTGTGCTTGGCGTCTTTCCAGTAACGATCCTTCCTACGGAATGGAGAGGCCTCTCTTGCCACCCCAGCGGCAGTCCGTCGTCCCCGAACGTCGCCGGAAACAGATCGGCCAGTTGCTGCGCTTGCTCGGCATCGGACACGAGCTCGCCCATGATGTCCAACGGGTCGGTGGCTCCTTCCTGCTTGCGTCGCGTGGGGCCGAAATCGACGAACCAGTCGCGGAAGATCGCTTGCGCCATCGCCTCCAGTGTTTTGCTGATGAGCCGGTTCAATTCGATCTTGTCGTCGAGTGAGCCTAGCAACCCAGCAATAGCTTGCTGATCGCTCAGTTCCAAGGCAGGAACGCGGAGACCTTCAAGCATGGCTTTAGTCAGTGCATTTCGCGTTGCCCCTGCCGACGCGAGCCCTAGTAACTGCCCTTGCATGGCAGGGGTGATGAGATAGTACCTTAGAAAAAGTGGATCAATCTCACGTGATCTTGGCCTGATGATCGCGACATGCTGATTGACCCGTGCCGGGAGCGCGTCTGGATGCACGCGACATACGCGAGCGACACTGTCGCCAGTGATGTTTACGAGTACATCCCCTTCGCGCACCTCCACATTGTTTAACTTCCGGGCTTGCTCGTCGTTGATAAATGCCAAGCCCGAGAACTCAAACCCATCGTTGTGAATATTTTGGCTCCGAATGAGAGAATAAGGACCTTCGCTGAGATATGCGTCTTTACCGCCACGCGGCGTGGCACCGCTCCCGATCTTTTCACAGTGGTCCCCAAGTCGTAATTCGTTATTCACTAACCGTCACCCCTGCCAATGCTTTCTCAATCCGTTCTTCCAGCACCCTTCCTTCGGCAAAATGCGCCTGCAACTGCTCGCGCAGTCCGTCAAATTTCTCAGAGAACGGGATGCCGTCATCTTCGATGTCTGCCGCGCCGACGAACCGACCCGGCGTTAATATATGTCCATGTGCACGAAC
>NZ_JBFUMG010000828.1:0-1470 GCF_054049495.1 Phyllobacterium sp. P5_D12
CACAGCAACTAAAAGAAGAATCCATTAATCACACTATTCTGTTATCTCAACCGAAGGTTGCGGATGCCTTCGAATCGCGTGTAGTACTTTTGGACTAGTCGGGGCAGATCATTCGGGGGCGATTATGAGCGGCAAAGCCGTTGGAATTCTATTCACCAGCAAGGAAAAACTGCTGGCGGGAGCCTGCTCGGTCGCACTGGCGATTGGCTGCCTGCTGCCGTCACCGGCATCGGCTAGAACCTATCTCGTCGCCAATGACACCCAACTGCGCCAAGCTATCACTGACGCGAATGTGGATGGGGATACTACCGCGACGATTTTGCTGAGCAATGATTTTGCAGTGACAGGGGGCTTCCTTCCCATCCCCTCCAAGGCGATGACAATTGACACACATGGCTTTACCCTTACGGGTGGAGCTGGCTTGTCAAATAATA
This sequence comes from Phyllobacterium sp. P5_D12, assembly GCF_054049495.1. NCBI lineage: Bacteria > Pseudomonadati > Pseudomonadota > Alphaproteobacteria > Hyphomicrobiales > Phyllobacteriaceae > Phyllobacterium > Phyllobacterium sp. P5_D12. The sequence continues at coordinate 435 of NZ_JBFUMG010000828.1, forward strand.
GCGGCACCGCCTTGACGTTTGTAGGCACGGTCACCGGTGCCAATGCCAGTCCGGCGGCTAACGCCGCCGGTGGTATCGGCCTGTCCCTGAATTTTGCCGCCTCGGCAATCAACAATGGGTCGATTACTGGCGGTAACGGCGGCGGAGCAGGAGGTACTGGTGGTTTAGGCACTCAGCTGCAAAATTCTTCGAATTTGGTCAACAATGGCACAATCACCGGCGGAACCGGAATTGTAAACGTCGGGGGAACGGGCGCCAGAGTCGGTTCAGGCTCGACACTAACCAACAACAGCCTCATTCAGGGAGGAGACAGCCAGACTGCAAGTGGGGGCATTGGCGTCGATATAGGCACTCCGTCTGGCAACAACACGCTGGTCAACCACGGAACGATCCGCGGTGGCTCAGGACCAGTCAACGGCGGATTAACTGATGCCGCTGGAGTCCTTTTCCGGGTTGGAACCAACCCGCTTGTTAATACCGGAACGATTGAAGGAGGGACCGGAGGGGTTGGGATTGCTGTCAGCGGCAACACAGTTGGACTAAATCTTGTTAACAGCGGCACGATCCGGGCAGGCGCCGGCCAGGCCGCCGCGATCCGATGGAATGTACCCCCGACGACAGGCACAATCACACTCGAGCTGCAGGCAGGTTCTGTGATCGAAGGCAATGTGCTCGCCAATGCCACGTCGGCGGGCGACATCTTCCGCCTCGGTGGCACCAGCAACGACATCTTCGACGTTTCCGCTATCGGCCCGCAATACCAGAACTTCGATACCTTCGAGAAGACCGGCGCCAGCACTTGGGCACTAACCGGCACCGGCACGGCCACCACGAACTGGGATATCCAGGACGGCACCCTGCAGCTTGGCAATGGCGGCACGAGCGGCAGCGTCATCGGTAATCTCACCACCGCCAGTGCCGGGACGCTCGCCTTCAACCGCTCAGACACATTCAGCTTCGATAATCTCGTTCTCGGCACTGGCACGATCAGCCAGGTGGGTACCGGCACGACGATCATGACCGCCGACAATTCCGC
>NZ_JBFUMG010000829.1:0-1467 GCF_054049495.1 Phyllobacterium sp. P5_D12
GCTCCAAGCCCAAGCCCCAGGCCAAGTGCTGCAGCCAGCGCTGTCCGCACTGCATATTTTGCGCCGATCATTTTGTTATTCTCCCTTTTATGCCCCACTATCGAGCAGGGTCTGGTTATATTGACAAGTTCATACCAAAGTAAATTGTAGCCGTTAAGCGACTTGTGCAAAGCCGTGAATTGGCGCCACTACATTCATTATCAAGAAAGAAGAAATGGACAGTACCACTATCAAGATCGATGCCACACAAGCTGACCTGGCCGATCCGCTGCGCGCATACCGCGACAGATTCGAACTGCCGGAGGGCGTGATCTATCTCGACGGCAATTCGCTTGGCGCATTGCCGAAGTCCGTCAGGCAGCGGGTGGCGAAGACAATCGCCGAGGAATGGGGTGAGCAGCTGATCCGCAGCTGGAATACCGCTGACTGGGTGCACTTGCCGCAGCGCGTCGGCGAGAAAATCGCACGGCTCATCGGTGCCGAGGAGCGAACGGTCGTCGCGGCCGACAGCACCTCCATCAATCTGTTCAAGGTATTGTCGGCAGTCCTCGACCTCAATCAGGAACGCCGCAAGATCGTTTCGGAGCGCGACAATTTTCCAACCGATCTTTATATCGCGGAAGGCGTGGCCAAGCAGATCGGCAAGGGTCACCGGACGGTTCTTGCGGATGCCCCCAAAGATATCCCGGACCTGCTGGATGAAGATGTAGCTGTGCTGATGCTGACCCATGTCAATTACCGCAACGGCTATCGTCACGACATGGCGGCGCTGACCAGGGCGGCCCATGACAAGGGTATCCTCGTCATCTGGGATCTCGCGCACACGGCAGGCGCAATGCCCGTTGACCTGACTGGCGCGCAAGCCGATTTCGCCATTGGTTGCGGCTACAAATATCTCAATGGCGGGCCCGGCGCTCCGGCATTTCTCTATGTCAATCCACGCCATCAGGGCGGGTTCCGCCAGCCGCTTTCCGGCTGGTTCGGTCATCGCGCGCCATTTGATTTCGATTCCGCCTATTCGCCGTCGAGCAGCATCGAACAATATCTGTGCGGGACACCGCCGGTGCTGGCGATGGTAGCCATGGACGAGGCCATGTCGCTGTGGGACGATATCGACATGGAGGCTGTGCGCGCGAAATCCATCGGGCTCTGCGATTTCTTCATTCAGGAAGTCGGCGAATTTGCCGAGGAACTTGGGCTGGCGCTGGTGACGCCGCGAGACCCCGACCTGCGCGGCAGTCAGGTGTCCTATTCCTGTGACAATGGCTATGCCATCATACAGGCGTTGATTGCGCGCGGCGTCATCGGCGATTTCCGTGCGCCAGATATCATTCGCTTCGGCATGACGCCGCTTTACCTCAGCTTCGCGGAGGTGGCGCAGGCTGCGGCGATTCTCAAGGAAATCCTTGCAACGCGCGCCTGGGACCAACCTGAATATCAAGTCAGGGGAGCCGTAACGTGATACGC
>NZ_JBFUMG010000830.1:0-1464 GCF_054049495.1 Phyllobacterium sp. P5_D12
CAACGTTTCAAACACGTGCGGCAAGAACAGTCGATGAAATCACGCAAGGCCGCCGCTTGCGACGCATGCGCAAGGCCGATTGGTCGCGACGTCTGGTTCAGGAAAACCAGCTGACCGTCGATGATCTGATCTGGCCGATTTTCCTGTGCGAGGGCACGAACCGGCGCGAAGACATCAACGCCATGCCGGGTGTTCAGCGTTTCTCCGTCGATATGGCGGTGCGAGAGGCGGAGCGTGCAGCCAAGCTCGGCATCCCCGCTATCGCCACGTTTGCCAATATCGATGCGGACCTGCGCGATGATGCGGGTTCCGGCATTCTCGATCCTGACAACCTCATCAACCGTGCAACGCGAGCAATCAAGGGTGCGGTGCCGGAAATCGGCATGATCACCGATGTTGCGCTCGATCCTTTCACGAGCCACGGCCATGATGGCATCCTGCGCGATGGCATCATCGTCAATGACGAGACCGTCGAGCAGATCACCCGAGGCGCCGTGCTGCAGGCAGCAGCGGGTGCCGATATCATCGCGCCGTCGGACATGATGGACGGGCGTATTGGCGCTATCCGCGATGCGCTGGACCAGAACGGCTTTCAGGACGTGGCGATCATGGCCTATGCCACGAAATTCGCCTCGGCTTTCTATGGCCCTTACCGTGAGGCGATCGGAACGTCGGGGCGTTTGAAGGGCGACAAGAAGACCTATTATATAGACCCGGCAAACAGCGATGAGGCGGTCCGCGAGGCCGAACAGGATCTGGCCGAGGGCGCGGATTCGCTTATGGTCAAACCTGGCCTGCCCTATCTCGATATTATCCGCCGGCTAAAAGACACATTCGCCGTGCCGACCTTCGCCTATCAGGTGTCAGGTGAATATACGATGATCAAGGCTGCCGGCGCCAATGGCTGGATCGATGAGGAGCGGGTCATGATGGAAACACTCCTGGCCTTCAAGCGGGCAGGCTGCGATGGCATCCTGACCTATTTTGCACCGACTGTGGCGGAACGTTTGAAAGCCGGTTATTGAATTCTTCTTGATATTTTGTTCTCGAATTCCCAATTTCAACGCAAACGGCGATATGTCCGTCTTGTGAAACAGGAAATGAAATGAACACGAAGACCCTTGATGGCGAAATTGTCACCAACCGCCTCGATGATTGGCGGCTGTATCAGGGTGTGCGCACGAGCCGCATCTTTGCGTTCCTGATCGATTATGTGATCGTTTTCTTCCTGTGCATTCCCGTTGCGATCCTGATTGCCATCATTGGTGTGGCGACGCTTGGTCTCGGCTGGATATTGTATGGCATCATGTTTCCTGTTGTCGCCCTTGCCTACATCGCGACGACGCTGGGCGGGCCACGCCAGGCGACAAAAGGCATGCAGACGATGGGATTGAAGCTGGAACGGCTTGACGGGCAGAAGGTCGACAGCTTGCTCGCCGTCGTACATACCGTCCTGTTCTGGGG
>NZ_JBFUMG010000831.1:0-1457 GCF_054049495.1 Phyllobacterium sp. P5_D12
GCTGGAGTTTGAGCGGCAAAATCTGTTCAACGCGGCAGACGATTTGCCCGCGTCCATCTGCGTCACGGTTCGATAAAAGGACGCCGTGATGCAAGCTGTAGTTGCCGCTGTAGCGGGCGAGGAGAACTGCAAATGCTGAGGACAGCACGAGATCTGCCTTCAGCTCGTGCTGCTTCGCGTAAAGCTTGACGCTGGTCCATAGCGTTGAATCGAGTTGGAACGGGCGGTGTTGGCGCTTGGCACCCGCATAGCCGATCGCGTTGAAACGTGTCGGCAAAGTCGTTGCGGTATATTCCTCCCCGATCAGATTGCGCCAATGCCCGAGCGCAGTGGTGAAATCGTTCGTCTCAAGCCACTCTTCTTCGTGGGTACCGCGCAACAGGTTGTCGTCAATGACCGGGGCCAGTGTCTCGTTATTGATGAGCGCGATCAGATCCCGTTGCAGGATCGAGAGAGCGGCATCGTCGCAGACAATCGGATGCAGGACGATGGTCGATTTCAGCGTGCCTTGCGCCGTCACGATCAGCTGGCAGCGGGATGACACGCCGCTGAGCAAATCGAAGGGACGGGAGATAAACTCGGCCTCGTGTTCTGCTGCTTCAACTGCTGTCAGAGGATTGCTGTCACTTCCAAGCGTCTCTACAGGCGGAGTTTCGCCCACGTCTGAAAATTGTTCGATACGCCCACCGGCGAAACGGCGAAAGCCTGTGCGCAGGGCGCTATGGCGTTTTGCCAGCTTCGCAAGGGCGTGCTGCAGCTGATCGGGTGTAACGGTGGAATGCCAGTGCAGGGTGAGAACCTGCAAAGGGAAAACAGTGTTGTTGCCGATCTGCTCGAGCGACCAGATGCGCTTTTGCGCAAGGCTTAAAGGAAAGCTGTCAGAGACACTGCGAGAAACGTCATCCACCACGACGGTATCGTTCGCCTGATTTGGTGCGAATAGCTTGTTCATATTTTCACCGGTCCATTATCTGAATTGTAAGCGTAAGGCTCAGGCCATGGCCTGCCGCAAACCGAGCGGCCTTGGGTCAACCCAGATTTCCTTGATCTTTTGCAGGCACTCGTCACGCGTGCCGCTGATCGGTTCCTTGCTCCAACTGACAGGCAGCGCCTTGTCGTCAGCCCAGACGGAATAGCGGTCTTCCCGGTCGCGAACGACACTCCAGGTCTCGGGCCAGGTTTCTGGCCAAGTCTCCGGCAATAGCTCTCCTGCAGACATCGTGCAGACTCCCAAACAGACAAACATGATCAAGAGACGGACGAGGTCGCCTTCAATTTAAGCGAGAATGGAGAAAATTTTTTCAAAGATTGACCTAAATCGACGCCGGCTTATTGCGTCTCTGTAGGAAAGCCGCGCGTAACAGCTGCGGCGTGATGCTGCGGAGTGCGCCATGACCCTCATATCCAACCTTGCCAAAGAAACACGCGTTGAGCGGTTCCCTGTCTCATTGCGCTTC
>NZ_JBFUMG010000832.1:0-1456 GCF_054049495.1 Phyllobacterium sp. P5_D12
AATTTTCATCGTCGCATCGATGCATTGATCGAGGAGAGCCGCGCCCTTGGCATTCGATCTGCCGAGTTTGTCTCATTGGTAAGCTCAAGGGTCTTCTACCGCGAAAGTCTTGGCCAACGCATGCGCGTAGTCATGATCGGGCTGTTTCCGGAGGCGACCGCCAGCTATGCGCGTTTCATCGCTGCCCGCCTCGGAAAAGGCGTGGCAGTGGAACCCTTGACGATCTCGGCAATCGAGCGTGACCCGGAAACGAGAGCGCGCGCAAATTCGGCCGACCTCGCGATAACCTTTGCCAACAGGCACCGGGAAGTGGCAGCCCTGGTGCCGAACACCAAGGTGGTCACCATCAGTTTCACCCCATCCGAAGAGACGCGAATGGCATTGGCCTCGCTGGATTCGCTGGCTTCGATCGCTGTTGTCTCGCGGTTCCCCGACTTCCTGCCGATCATGAAAGCGGGCGTTCAAAGGTTTGCGCCGCATGTCCGCGAGATTGCGGGAGCGACGCTGGAAACCACGGGCCTCGACGAAATTATCACGCATGCCAGCGTTGTCATCTTCGCGTCAGGTGCCGAGAAGGTCACAAGCCGACTGCGCCCCGGTGCCCAAGCGATTGAATACCGCCACGCTCCTGACGTAGCCGATATTGAGAACGTGATCTTGCCCATCATCCGGGCAGCAGGCGGACTTCCGCCACCCGCATCTGAAAATGCGCTGCGCGTGGCCAGCATGGACAAATAAAGAAGGGAACCACAGTGAAAGTTTCACAAGCAAACTGGCAGCAAATCGAAGAGTATTTACGCAGCGACGACCGAGCCGTTCTCCCCTTGGGAAGCACCGAACAACACGCCCACTTATCGCTCTCGGTCGACTCCATCCTGTCAGAAAAAGTCGCCACGGATGCAGCAGAACCACTCGGCATACCGGTGTTTCCGGTCGTTGCCTACGGTCTCACTCCCTATTTCATGGCTTATCCCGGCACGATCAGTCTTCGCATGGAGACATATGTGCGCATCGTTCGCGATATATTGGACGGGCTGAAGGCGCAGGGATTTCGTCGCATCCTTATCGTCAACGGCCATGGCGGTAATCAGCCAGCGGGCAGTCTGGCCATCGAATGGATGGCAGACAATCCGGGGACAGCAGTCAAGTTTCACAATTGGTGGAACGCACCGGCCACCTTTGCCAAGTTGCAGGAAATCGACAAAGTGGCCTCCCACGCGTCGTGGATGGAGAATTTTCCTTGGACGCGGCTGCCTGGCACGCAAATGCCAACACAGCAGAAGCCAATGATTGACCTTGCGCGCCTGCGCGTCATGGATCCGGCAGGCGTCAGAGCTTACCTCGGCGACGGCAATTTTGGCGGCTACTACGAACGTCCGGATGAAGAAATGCAGGCAATATGGGACGTCGCCGTGGCAGAGACACGAGCCTTGCTCGAAGGAGCATGGGCATGAGC
>NZ_JBFUMG010000833.1:0-1454 GCF_054049495.1 Phyllobacterium sp. P5_D12
CCAATCATGGCGATCACGACGCCAGTCACGGCGAGACTTATAATGATGGCGCCTCCAATCTGCCCTGTTGTCGCGCACCTGTTCAACATTTGATGATAGCTGAAGAGTCGTGGGGGACACGGGCGCGGCGTGGGACGCGACCGCGGACGTCAACAACATTGCCAATCCGAGCATGGCTGCCGAAATGGCGTTCAGTATCTTGTGCATAGAGTGTCTCCTGTGAAGTGATGCAACCATTAGGTGCACCCACTACGATGAACTTGCAATGAACGACAAAGTTCCAAGGGTCCGGGATCTCGTCCTATGGTAAATACGCCGCGTCTGGGGACGCCGAGACCATCCTCTTCGCATCTGTAAATGCCGGTTGCAAATCTTGAATGGCGACGTGGGAACGGGCGCCCTATGTGATCGTTATAGGGCGTCAACCCATTCGGAGAACTTACATGACGATACAAACTGTTCCGCAGGATATTTACCAGCGCCATGAAAGAGAATGGCAGATGCTGCGGGAGGCAATTGCCAAGTCACAAAAGAAGACCGATGAACCTGCCTATGTAACCCCCAAAGACAGGCATATAAATAATTCCAAAGATAGGCATCAGTGATCGTCTGAATGCAGTGCCGCTGCCGTTGCCGCCAGCCCGGCAAGGGCAAAGCGTTGAAAATGCTCGACGATCTGCTCCTGGACTTCAGGCTCGCCGGAGTTGAACCCCGGCAGCACCTGGGTAAATATCTGCCTGTTGCCGACGAGCAGCATGGCGAAGGGAGCGATGATATTCAGTGTACAGCGCGTGACGACCGGGTCGTCATGCGGCTTGCCCAAAATCTCCCCTATGATGCCGGTCACAACAAGCTTTTTCGGTAGAATTTCCTGCTTCACAAGGACCGGAAACACCGAGGACGGCGAGAGAATCTCGCGGCTGAGGACACGTAGCGTCCACGACGACGACTCGGGTCCGGTGATCCTGCGAGCGATCAGACCGATGAGGCTTTTCAGTTTTTCGGTGGGCTCTCCAGGACTCTCTGCAAGCGCAACGAGCTTGTCATAGGTCAAAAGCCGACGATGGGCTTCCACAAGCACGTCGGCATAGAGACCTTCGATCCCGCCGTAGTAGTAGTTGACCGCAGCCGAGTTGCTGCCTGCCCTCTCGGCAATCTCCTTGCCGGTGGCACGGTCAAACCCCTTCTCGGCAAAAACTTCGCCAGCGGCTTCCAGAATCTGGGCTTTCGTTGTGGCGCCGTCTTCGCGGCGGCCGGGCAGTTTTCGAGGTGTTTTTCGGGCCATGCGACGATTCTATACGAAATTTGAAATTTTTGAAAGCTGAAATTTAAATTCAAATTTGACATATTGATATTTTTCGCGTTATGGTTGAGAGGTGAACAAGCCGCTTCGCATCATCATCCTCCTTCTTGTTCTCGCCGCGATCGGCGGCGGAGCATGGTGGTATCTGCAT
>NZ_JBFUMG010000834.1:0-1454 GCF_054049495.1 Phyllobacterium sp. P5_D12
CTCTAAATCCGGCACCGTGATCATGGTGCGATACGGTATGGGGTGGACCTTAATGCTTGTGCTCGCCGTTTTGACGGCGGGCTGTGCCGGGCGACCGAAAAACGTACTGCTGCCTGTCGCCGAGACGTCCTCTGGCACAACCAAAGTCGAAATGCTGGTGACGACGACGCGAAGCCGTTCCAGCGTCCCCGGCCAAATGTTCAGCGGCGAACGCGGGCTTACCCCTTCCTTTGCCGACATCACCGTATCGATCCCGCCGAGCAAAGTGCGCAAAATCGGTGAAGTCTCCTGGCCGAAGAGGCTTCCCTCCAATCCTGCAACGGACTTTGCAGTCCTGAAGGCCGACGCGCTGCCGCTGGATGCAGCAAAGTCAAGGCTGAACTTTTTGGTGAGGAAGAATCCGGATCACAGCGTCATTGTCTTCATTCACGGATTCAACAACCGATTTGAGGATTCGGTTTATCGTTTCGCACAAATCATGCAGGATTCCGGCATACCCAATACGCCGGTTCTGGTCACGTGGCCTTCGCGCGGCAGCCTGCTGGCCTATGGATATGACCGCGAGAGCACCAACTACACGAGAAATGCCCTCGAAACGCTGTTCCAATATCTGGCGAAAGATCCTGAGATAAAGGATGTTTCCATCCTCGCCCACTCCATGGGCAATTGGCTTGCCCTGGAGTCGTTGCGCCAGATGGCCATCCGCAACGGCAGACTGCCGGCGAAATTCAAGAACGTCATGCTTGCCGATGCCGATGTCGATGTCGATGTTTTCCGCTCCCAGATTGCGGACATGGGACCGCAGCGCCCCCAGTTCACTCTCTTTGTCTCCCGCGATGACCGCGCCTTGGCGCTGTCCCGGCGAGTGTGGGGGGACATCCCGAGAATAGGCTCCATCGATCCRGAACAATCGCCCTACAAGGAGGAATTGGCAGCGAATAAGATCGCGGTGATTGACCTCACAAAAATCAAGGCTGGAGACAGGCTTCACCACAGCAAGTTCGCCGAATCCCCACAAATCGTGCAGCTCATTGGTGCGCGCATATCGCAAGGCCAGACCTTGACCGACAGCAGGGTCGGGCTCGGCGACAAACTTCTCGCCGCCACGACCGGAACGGCGGCGGCAGCGGGGAGTGCAGCCGGGTTGATCCTTTCCGCGCCAATTGCCGTGGTCGACCAGAACACCCGGGAGAACTACGCAAACCAGATGGCCGGGTTGAGCGGGGCGAAGAGCGGTGCAAAACGACCAGTTGTTAATGACTGTAGTGCTACACCTGCTTCCACGAAACGATGCGATTGAGACGGATGCGGTGTGAGTGAAGAAACAGTGGTGGACCTTGACGTCAATTCGGCGATAGCGGCCGTCGAACGGGTTGCCGAAGATTTTGCCGCTGGGCTGCACGCACGATTTTCTGCTTTATCGGAGCTGCCCAACGAGTGGAATAGCTTGCAGG
>NZ_JBFUMG010000835.1:0-1450 GCF_054049495.1 Phyllobacterium sp. P5_D12
GTATGGGAACGGCCACGGTAGTGGCATACCTTCACCCGCAGTCTCTTTTTCAATGAACCGAGGTAATTTTTCAACAAGTCTATTGCTTGCTGCGTGAACTCGTACGCCTACCACCCAACGGGGAATAGGAAGCGTCAACGGTTTCGACTTTATCGGAGTAATGACGTCAGCCCCTGGCTTTTTCGGATTATCCGGATACTCAGCATAAAAGTTGAAATCTAAAATCCCGTCTTTTGGTGGGACGATATAATGATAAACGCTAAGTTGACCGTTCTTCCAGCCGGAGGTGGCTGCTCTACCCATGGCTGTAATCTTTAATGTTCGAGCGCCAATTTTCTTGGAAAATGAAACCTTAGTCTCGATGCTATCGACGGCATAAACCGTTCCCCACATAACTGCATTCCTCTCTCAAGTAAAAACAGTACCCATCAACATAACACGTTAAGGTTGTGGTTGCCATTGCTCACATCATATCTCGTTCTAACTGTGCTTAAGCTTAGAAAAGCCTTCGCCAGTCGCTTCTTTGGATGACAAGCACCTGGCATGGCTTGGTGGATCAGTTTACCGTATGGAATTCTGCACCCAGCACGTTAAAGGGTTTCTCGGAAGTTGGCTCGCCTGTGATGGCATCCACGGCCACAACATCGACCTCCAAGGAGGGACCCAGGGACTTCAAGCTGGCTGCTTGAGCAGACACATCGAAACGATATTGCTGAGGACCTTCACCCTCCATCGACGGAAACACCGAGAAGCTGCCAATTTTGATACTCTTGCCACTCGTTGGAGATCTAACCTCAACCACACCCCTTGTGGCAGCGCGTTTGCCCTTTGGATTGGGGTTTTGCTTTACTTGAACATCAAGCGCAAGGCGATCACTGAGGGCAGTTGGTGTAGCAATGATGACGGGATCATACTTGGCGATAACATGCGAGTCGCAATCAGCTGCCCCTGTTAGTGGGAAGAACGTCATCCCACAAGCCATCAAAACTAAATGTGCCTTGCTCATAGCTAAGCCTCCGTCACACTAAACGACAGACGATAGCATAAAGTTGGAACTTAGAGCACTGCCACGTCGATTTGCTTAGGTTGCACCACCGATTCTTGCGGTGAATCCGCGCCCACTGGCATTAACTGAACGACGATTTGATTGCCTGTGAGCCTTCCTGTCCTAAGGATCCTTGACAGGGCTTCTGTGAGATCAACTGTAACAGAAAGATCACTCTCACTCCCATGATCATGGCCATTCCCAAAGAAAGAGAAAGTTGTGACGTAACTAGGATCACTCACAGGCGTCTGAGGAGATAGGTAGTCACAGTTCAAATAAACCCTTACCCTCGTAGATGGATTCTTTGGCGCCGATACCGATCGGATGGAAGCGAAGGCCCTATTTACCGATGCGGCGCGGAGGAATTCTGGTGACCCACTTTGGGGAATTACATCAGGGCTGAAA
>NZ_JBFUMG010000836.1:0-1444 GCF_054049495.1 Phyllobacterium sp. P5_D12
ACGCGGCACAGAGTGGTTGCGGGAACTTGAGGCGCGGGGCGTCGAGGTTTTGGTTGTAACCAATTCGCTGGCATCGAACGACGTGAAACCCGTCTATGCGCATTATGCAAAGGACCGGCGGGCTCTTCTGGAAGGTGGAGTCCACCTCTATGAACTTCGGCCTGATGCAGATCAAGAAGCGCGGCGCGGCGTCAATTGGGGGGAATCTCGATCGGGTCTGCATGCCAAGGCCTTTACCATCGACGATCGTTATTTGTTCGTCGGCTCGTTCAACTGGGACCCGCGGTCGGTGAATATCAATACGGAGATGGGCATTCTGATCGACTCGCCTGAATTTACCAAGAAGACGTCGAATGCCCTAAGAGGCGTTCTAAGAGAAGAAACCTTTGCCGTAAGGCTGGACAAGGACAAGCGGATCTCTTGGACTGAGACCGAGCCGGACGGGACGCAGCGGATCTATTATCATGAGCCGACGGGTTCGCCCTGGGATCAATTCGTGGCGGGATTTTATGCGATTCTCCCTATCGGTTCGCAGCTCTGAGGTTTTTGCGCCGCAACCAGCCCAACCGACGCTCTGAAGTGATGTCTTTGTCCCCCACCTTTCGTCATCGAAACCGGAAAGATCCAGACCTAGCTAGACTGTAGCGTTCCCGTGAGCGCCAAACAGGATAATTGTATTCGACAACCGAAGCGATGGCGGCTGGAGCAAAGTGTTCTTGCCGCCTTCCGCTGGCCCCTTGCCGGTTGGCCGCCAATAAGCGATCCATGACCACGATCACCGGACGTGTCACACGGTATTGGATCACGAGCGTGGAGAGAATGTTGAGGTGGGATCCAAGACCACGACCTTGGTGCCGACCGGGACGAGATCATAGAGTTCAACAACCTGATCGCTCGTCATATGAATGCACCCGTTGGATACAGCCTTGCCGATCGAGGACGGGTCTGTCGTGCCGTGAATGCGACAGTATGTATCGCGGCCGTTTTAGTAGTGGTAGAGGGCGCGAGCGCCCAGCGGATTCGAGACATCATGTCGTTCGTTGGAACCCAAGGGAGTCTGCACACCCCCACCAAGCGAAGCGACCCGTCGAAACAATTCGACCTAGCGCTTGTGGCTAACAGGTGCTCAGATACCGCTCCTCTCAACCCGCAGGCCCGGTGTAACCAATCGCATTCGGTCCCCCATTCATCTCTCGAAGCTTGGTTATGTACTGCTGCGGACGCAGCAAGTGGCCGGGCACTTTATAGCCCATGGACCGCGCAATGTCGCCCACATAGGCATTGCAGTTATACGTCGTCGCTTGCCAGAAGTGCGATCTGGCCTTCAGTTTGCGTATGTAGGCAACGACGTTATTGTATTCGGCTTCGCTCAACATGACGCGCCAGCTCGCCGACCTGTACCTGTCTTCCAGATCACCGTCGCTCGCCCCGGTCTCAGCCGGCA
>NZ_JBFUMG010000837.1:0-1437 GCF_054049495.1 Phyllobacterium sp. P5_D12
GTGCAGCAGCGCCTCGCAAATATCGTCCTGGGTAGCGCCAGTGTTCGCGGTAGCCTTGATATGCATGACCAGTTCCTCGTCCTGGCCCAATGCTGCCAACAGCGCGATGGTCACAATCGAGCGCTGCCGCTTCGTCCAGCCCGGCCGCGACCAGACATGACCCCAGGCGGCTTCAGTGATAAGCTCTTGAAATGGCTTGTCAAAGTCCGTCTTGTTTGCCTCAGCGCGATCGACATGCGCATCGCCGAGGACAATCCGGCGCGTCGCCATGCCTTCAGCATAGCGATGGGAAGGAACGTCTGCAGACGTCATGCTCTTTCTCCAAGTTGGAACTCGTCGATGAACGCTCGTATCACCGCCGTCAGCGCTTCCGGCTGCTCCACGCAGGGAATATGTCCGGCATCCTTGATCACCTCGTAACGAGCGCGCGGAATGAGCTTCGCCAGCGAAAGCACAACTTCCGGTGGCGTCGACCCATCCTGATCCCCGACGATGCAAATGGTCGGGACCGCGATGCGCGAGGCTTCGGTTGTAAAATCGGCATCGCGCAACGCGGCACACGTCCCGATATACCCTCCGATGGCCTGCCGGGTCAGCATATTGCGATATCCGGCAAGTTCGTCGCGACGCCGCTTGTGGAAGGGAGGAGTGAACCATTTTTCGAGCACCCCATCCGCAATGGCTTCAATGCCCCCTTGCTCAAGCGCCGCGATGCGGGCAGCCCACATTTCCGCCGAGCCGATCTTATGGGCGGTATCGCAAAGGATAAGTGCACGGACCAGATCTGGCCGCGTCGCATAAAGCCCTTGTGCCACCAGCCCGCCAACCGACAGACCACAGATAATCGCATTCCTGACCTCGAGATAATCAAGGAGCCCTGCAAGGTCAGCGGTGTGATCATCGATGGAGTAGGGCGTCGTACCAATATCCGAAAGACCATGTCCGCGCATGTCATATGTCACGATGGCGAAATCGCCGACGAGCCGAAGAATTACATCGCGCCAGATACGGAAGTCGGTACCAAGCGAATTGGCAAAGACCAACACGGGCTTGCCTTCCGGTCCACCGATCAATTGATAGTGCAGTGTTACGCCATTGCTAGAAACGAATTGCACAGAAGCCTCCCATTCAATAAACCACCTTGGATTATCCATCTGGTTAGGTAAAATGATATTATATCGCATTCTCTTAACTGATGGGTTATGAAATGCTGATGATCGACAGTCGCATCAAATTTCGCCATCTTCAAACTTTTCTGGAAGTCGCGCGTCAGAAGAGCGTTATGAAGGCGGCAGCTATCCTTCATATCAGTCAACCGGCCGTCACCAAAACAATCCGTGAAATGGAAAGCGAGCTTGGCGTTGCCGTATTTGAACGCGACGGCCGTGGCATCAGGATCACGCGCTATGGAGAGGTGTTCCTGCGCCATGCCGGCGC
>NZ_JBFUMG010000838.1:0-1433 GCF_054049495.1 Phyllobacterium sp. P5_D12
TGATTGTTGTTGCCGTATATTTCATGTCTCGGTCTGGCCGTTCCTGATGCGAAATTCAGATCTCTCGTCCGAAGCATCCATTGCAGATCATTTAGACAAGCTTTCAGAAAAGTTGCGGGATATGCAACCGGGCGTCGACGCCTACATCACCCCCAAAAGGATTGCCCGCTATCTGACGGCAATCGCTGACACACCTGCACCCTCAACGGCAGCAACTGCCATGCGCGCGCCGGTCCTGCGTGATCTCCTCAGGAGCGACGGGGCATTGAAAGACGGGCAGCTGGTTCTTGATTGCAACTTTCGCAATACAGCCAGCACGGTATTGATTGCAGGTGACCAGTCAGCGCCAAAGCCCCTATGGTATTTCGCACATCTGGACACGATAAGTTACCTAACGCGGCCGTTCGACGGACGCAGATTCCCGCTTGTCCCATTCTGCTACCACCTCACCATTGATGGCACACGGCAGGCACAAGCCTACCGTTACGATCTGCTGAGCGAGCGTTACTTTGTCGTCGACGACGGCTGGATTGAGTCAGAATTGGGAAAGGCCTTTTTTAGGCCAAAGGATCAATCGACCCGTCTTCGACCAGGGGATCGCGTGGTTCAGGTAACGCCATGCCTGCCGCATGAGGATGGATATTGGACCGGGCATTTTGACAATGCCGGCGGAGTCTCTGCGCTAGCAGTGGCCGCTCCACTCTTGGCCGAAGCCGGTGTCAATGCGCTGTTCGCTTTTCCGGATGAGGAAGAAGGACCGACCGGATCCGGTAATCAGGTCATGGGTAGGGGAGGATCACGCATCATCGATCAGCTTCCGCCTCCGGATCTGGCGATCATTGCCGATATGCAGCAGGCCGGTATGACCTTGAATACGGAAGAAATGACCCCCGAGCCCGAGAATTCCGTACGCATAGGCGAGGGTGCAGTCCTCAGTGAATTCTCGAGCCTAGCCCGAGGCGCGGTGACGCCCCCAAGTTTATATGCATTGGCGCGGCATTTAATCGATCCCTGCCGGGACTGGGTATAAAGGTTCAAGAATCCAACAACATTTACACCTCACGTAGTGACGATATCAGCGTGATGCTAAAGACGCCAAATATTCTGCTCCTTGGATTCCCTGGCATCAATCGCCACTTCGATCTCGCTTCACCTCAGGCCGCTCTCTCGGACATCGTTGATCTATCCAAAGCCCTTGTCTATGCGGCAATGCTCCAGCCAGTTATCCGTTGTCTGAATGACCGTGGAGGCCACGCATGATGAACGTTGTCACGATTGGCTGGCTGACAACGGACGATATTATCCTCGCCGACGGCACATGTTCGATGGCCGTGCAGGGCGGAGGCGCACTATATTCGGCGGTGGGCGCTCACATATGGAGCGGAGGGGTTGGCATTCACTCAGTGGCCGGCAAGCCTTATTTTACTCAAACA
>NZ_JBFUMG010000839.1:0-1431 GCF_054049495.1 Phyllobacterium sp. P5_D12
CTATTGATGGAGGCCATGATGGCACCACGTGTACTCGTATCCGATAAACTCTCCCCTACCGCGGTCCAGATATTCAAGGACCGAGGTGTCGAGGTCGACTATCTTCCAGACCTCGGTCCGGATAAGGAAAAACTGCTCGAAGTGATCGGCCAGTACGATGGTCTTGCTATCCGCTCTGCGACCAAGGTCACGGAGAAGTTGATTGCTGCCGCAACGAATCTGAAGGTTGTCGGGCGGGCGGGCATTGGTGTTGACAATGTCGATATTCCAGCCGCCTCACGGCGCGGCATTATCGTAATGAACACACCGTTCGGTAATTCTATAACGACGGCCGAGCATGCCGTTGCCTTGATGTTTGCCGTCGCGCGCGAATTGCCGGAGGCCGATGCGTCCACACGCGCAGGCAAATGGGAGAAGAACCGCTTTATGGGTATCGAGATCACTGGCAAGACGCTTGGGGTCATCGGTTGCGGCAATATCGGGTCCATCGTCGCCACACGTGGTGTCGGCCTCAAAATGCATGTGATTGCCTTCGATCCCTTCCTTTCCGAAGGCCGGGCTGAAGAGCTGGGCGTTGAGAAAGTCGAACTAGATGAGCTGCTGGCGCGCGCCGATTTCATAACCTTGCATACGCCGATGACCGACAAGACACGTGGCATCATCAATGCAGAGAATATCGCAAAGATGAAGGATGGCGTGCGTATCATCAATTGCGCCCGCGGCGGCCTTATCGTCGAGAAGGACCTCATTGCCGCATTGAAGTCCGGCAAGGTGGCCGGCGCTGGCATTGATGTATTTGAGGTGGAACCTGCTACCGAGAACGAATTGTTCCATCTTCCCAACGTTGTCTGCACGCCGCATCTTGGTGCTTCTACCAGCGAAGCACAGGAAAATGTCGCGCTGCAGGTGGCCGAGCAGATGTCGGACTATCTGATCAAGGGTGCTGTCTCGAACGCGATCAATATGCCATCCATCACTGCAGAAGAGGCGCCGCGATTGAGGCCATTCGTCAAGCTTGCAGAGGTGCTCGGAGCATTTGTTGGCCAGGTCACTGAGGACCCCATCCAGGAAGTGGAGGTTCTGTTCGATGGCTCCACCGCTGCAATGAATACGCGTGCGCTGGTAAGCGCTGCTCTGGCCGGCCTTATTCGTCCTCAGGTGGCCGATGTGAACATGGTCTCGGCGCCGGTCATGGTGAAGGAGCGGGGTATCGTTCTTTCCGAGGTAAGGCGCGATAAATCCGGCGTATTTGATGGTTATATAAAGCTCACCGTGAAGACTGCATCGTTGACGCGGTCAATTGCCGGCACCTGTTTCTCGGATGGGAAGCCACGTTTCATCCAGATCAAGGGTATCAATCTCGATGCCGAAGTCGGTCAGCATATGCTCTACACAACCAATAATGATACGCCAGGAATGATTGGCTTGCTC
>NZ_JBFUMG010000840.1:0-1423 GCF_054049495.1 Phyllobacterium sp. P5_D12
CTTCATCAGGTCCGTACGGTAGGCGATAACGGATAGATGTGCGCGGTAGGCGGCGAAGTTACCGTCGGGGTCACGCTCATCGGCCGGCCATTTGTCGGCCACTTCCTGYGGCACCATGGGTGCAAGCCAACCTTGGCGCTTGAAATATTCGAAGTGCACTGCATCGGAAGTCTCGATCACATCGGCATTGTAGATGCCGGTCGAGTACTCCTGACCGATGCGCTGGAAGACGCGTTCGGATCCGGCGCGTTCTACTTGTACTGCTATGCCCGGGTACTTGGATTTGAAGAGCTCGGCGAGCTTTTCTGCCACCGCGACGTCGGTAGCGGTATAGAATACCACCTTGCCTTCAGCCTTGGCGGCTGCTTCGAGCTCGGGGGTAATCTGATAGGGCGCCGGTGCTTCAGCCCAGGCGGTGGGTGAGGCCGCCAGTCCCGTAGCTAATAGTGCGGCAGACAGAGCTTTCTTCCACATACATAGTTCCTCCCTTATTGTGCGAGCGCCCGGCATTTCTCTGGTGGGAAATGCAGCCATACTTCTTGGCCAACCGGGATCGCAACGTTGACTGGCGCGACTGTGCGCACCGTTTCTCCACCAGCGATTGAAACGAGATAGTCCCGGTGCGAACCGAGATAGATTTGCCGTGTAACTGTGCCGACAGTCACATTCGTGTCGGCGCTCTTGGGCTTGGCCGATGACAGTTCGATGTCATGATGCCGAACCGAAACGGCTGTTTTTCCGGAAGCCGCGGTACTGCCGCTGCCGCATCGGAGCACAAGCCCGCCTTCGCCAACAACGCTATCTTTATCGCCGCGGGTGCCGCTGAGAATATTGGTACCGCCAATGAAGCGGGCGACAAATTCAGTCTCCGGACGTTCGTAGATATCTTCCGGCGAACCCGCTTGCTCGATACGGCCGTCATTCATGACGACGATCATGTCGGCGGTGGTCATGGCTTCCGCCTGATCATGCGTCACGTAGACCGTCGTGTACCGAAATTCGTCGTGAAGCCGACGGATCTCAAAGCGCATTTCCTCGCGCAGATTGGCGTCGAGGTTTGAAAGTGGCTCATCAAGCAGGAGGATTTCGGGCTTGATGACCAGTGCTCGCGCCAACGACACACGCTGCTGCTGACCGCCGGAGAGTTCGCCCGGATAGCGATTTTCCAGCGGAAGGAGTTGCGTTGCCGAGAGGATCGTCCGGACRCTCTTGGTCACTTCCGATTGTGGAAGACGCCGCAGCTTCAGGCCGTAAGCCACATTCTCGAAGACCGTCATGTGCGGCCACAGCGCGTAGCTCTGGAAGATCATCGACATGTTGCGCCCCTCGGGCGGAACGGTCGAGTGCGCTGATGATATGGTCTTTCCGCCGACGCGTATCTCGCCAGCATTGGCGGGAACGAAGCCCGCGATAAGCCTTAGCG
>NZ_JBFUMG010000841.1:0-1422 GCF_054049495.1 Phyllobacterium sp. P5_D12
GCCAAAGGTGAGGCTGCCATCCCTATCCCTGTCGATGTCGGCAAAGTGACCGGTGAAATAACCGACACCGGCCTTTTCTGCCGAGGCAAAAGTAACGAGTTGCGTTGCAGGATCAGCCGCACGGTCGAAGAGGGCCTTGATACGGGCATCGACTGCAGCGCTCACCGTCTCCCGGGTAAGGGGAACCCCACCTTGGTTCGAGCGCTTTGATGGCGGCACAGTGCTCCGCAACAATCGTCCCTGTATCTGTCTGTCAGGCTTGAAGCGCGCCATGGTTTCGGCAGCGTTCGATGACGCTACCTGGCACTGCATGGCAAGCAGCACCGCCATTCCGATGATAAAACGACCTCTCATGGCTGCACCGTTTCAGGAAGAGGGAAACGCATGGCCGTCAATACGCCATCAGGCTGCGGCCGATCATAAAATGCATTAAGATCGCTCAGCACTCTACTATAGAGTGAGAGTTTGGCTTCTGGGCCATCTCCAGGACCAATACCGTGACCGGCCTCATACAATTTGACCGGTACTTTCATTGCTGCCGGCAACGCGGCAAGAACAAGTTCGGACTGATAGAATGGCGTGTTGAGGTCGTAGTATCCGTGCTGAACCAAAACCTTCAAATCAGAGTTGAGGCGAAGGCTCTCTGAGAGGTCGGGAATGCTTGATACTTCCCTGTCGGGCTTGATGGGATCATCGGGATGATGCGACCGGAAATCCCAATTGTCGATGACTTCGCCATTGCTTCCCATGTAACCTAAATTGGAATTATAGCCTATAAACTCGCGTTGATATTGTTGAGCAAGGGGGTCAAAAACGGGCCTACGGTCATAGGCCGGATCGGTATCGGAAAGTTTGATAGTCATCCGCTCATCGGCGAGCAACAACATCCTGTCTTCACCTGAATCGAAGAACCAGCTGAATTCGAAGCTGTTCATGTTCGGTTCTTCTATCCAGGGATTGTTGGCTTTACTGTCGCCAGGCGCGTAAATCTTACCTATGCCGGTCAGTCGATACAACCGGTTCAGGAAGGGCGGAGCCTCTGGCTGCTTGAGAAAAGCTTCCCATTTTGTCCGGTCTTTTACCTTTCTATTGTCGACGCCACTGAACGACGAATAATAGTATTTGTTATAATCCCGGACAAATGCGCCTAAATCGTCCGGAATTGCCTCGATCGGCTTGCCGCTGCGTTCAAGGGATTCCTCCCAGTCAGCAGCAACCGCTGCATAGGTCGGAAGATTACCGCCGCATGGCGCATCATTCGACAGACAATCTGCTTCATAATCGAGAACCGGCGAGTTCAGAATCAAGCCGGCAAGAACGTTCTTTGAATCCTTCTTCTCGGTATATTTGGTCGTCCCGCTTTCAATCAGCATCCGCCCGATGATTGGAACGCGAATGCCGCCATATGAAACACCATAGAGA
>NZ_JBFUMG010000842.1:0-1421 GCF_054049495.1 Phyllobacterium sp. P5_D12
GCCGTCGACTGAGACTGCCATTGAGTACTTGTAAGCATAATGTTCGCGAAGCCTGAACAGCGAAGCGTACCTTATAGAGGAGAAGCGTACAAACCACGCAGCGGGGACCAGAATGATAAACCGTGACAACACCTGTCCAGTATATTGCCATCCATCTACTGCTCGATCCGGCGTAAACCTTTGGAGCGCAATCGACCAATCTGGCCTCATGGCTTCTAAAATTGGAAATAATACTGGCGAAAATATAAGGACAATGAGAGGAATCGCCGAAATGAAAAGTGCCCAAATGCCAATGGTAAACGACAGGCGCGCGGAGTTCATTTCCTTAGTAAGGTCACCGTGGATTTTGTGAAAATGCGATGCCAAGCCTGCAGTAGTTGAAGAGGCAAGCATTTGCTCAGCTCGAACTATTGCATTTGTTATATCCTTTTCTTGCTCTTTTAGCGAAGCCGCCAATGCTTCAAGGACGGCGCTTCCGCCTGCCATCTTGGATTCCCGCGCAGCGATCTGTCGGTCAAAGCTTAAAAACTTCTCCTGATACTCGTTAACCTCAGCTTCAAGGCCGGCTGTCTTTGAGATGATTGCGTCAAAATCGGCTTTCCTTTGAGTAATCTCCGCCATGTACTCGCCTACAGTTTGTCTATCACCAACGACCTCTTTATGAAGCCGCCCAATCTCTCCGGCGAAGGCTTGTGCTTCTGTCTCGGAGGCGACTACTTGGGCGAGAACCTTCTGCGTCTTGGCTAGTTGGTCCTTTAGTTTGTCATGCTCCGTTCGTGTTCCATCTAAGAGCAGGGTTAGGGTGTTCGCGGCCCCTTGAAAATTAATCACACCCTTACTTGGTCTCAGCACCATAAGTGTATTCGCGAATGCCGATAAAAGATTCTCTACCGAAAGAAATRGAGAAATGAATTGTTGTTGTATCGGGACGGATACACCATTTTTCATATGCATACTGAAATCTGAATATTCGAATCGATTCATGCCCCCGTTATTCGACGTATCAAGCTCGATTTGCTTTATGAGGTTGGCCTGTTGAGCGGAGACATCATTACATGCGTCGAGTAAAATACTTAAAACTCCGAGAGGCACAAATTCGGCGCGCGCATCTGCAAACTTCGCGATAAAAGCTGTTACATATAGAATTCTACTGAAAAGTTCGGCTGTGGAGCTATCTCGAGTGGGAATGGTGCGCGAGATGTCAAAAGATCTATTTTCAGCATCTGTACTTCTCTGCAAGAACCCCACCAGCATTTGAGTTTCGGCCTCAAGCTTTTGCGCAGAACTAACTATTTCCGCTACTTTGTCAGATCTCATTTTCCGCCCCATTTTTTACTTTTTGGATGTTATATGTTTTTCGTGTGATGTGCTGCGGCACGCTAGGTTCATACCCAAATTATTTGACAAGCTTGACCATACCC
>NZ_JBFUMG010000843.1:0-1415 GCF_054049495.1 Phyllobacterium sp. P5_D12
GCTTATCGCTGCGGAAATGGTGGGAGCAACGCGCGGGCTCGGTTACCTCATCAATTATGCGCAATTCAATTTTCTTCTTCCCAAAATGTATGCCGGAATACTGACGATCGCCGTCGTCGGCCTGACGATCAACTATACCCTCGTCTGGATCGAAAACAGGCTGTCCAGATGGCGTGTTCCGGTGTCAGACAAATAATCGCGAAACTTCTGCAACCGAAACTCCTCTCTTGAAAGGAACAGCGAATGGCCAAGCGTCCTCGGCAATTGCATTTCAACGCCCATGTATCCACTGGTGGAAATCACGAAGGTGCTTGGCGTCACCCAAAGTCCGACAGGGTCGAGCTCACCAGTCTCGATTATCAGAAGAAGGTTGCAGCCATTGCAGAACGTGGCAAGCTCGACGCTGTGTTCTACGGGGATTCCCCTTCACTATCCGCCAATGTCAAATTGCGCCCCGTCGAACAGTTCGATCCAATAGCACTGCACGGCGCGTTGAGCGCAGCCACCCAGCATATCGGCCTTGCTGCGACCGTATCGACATCGTTCAACGAGCCTTTCAACGTCGCGCGCAAGATCGCGTCATTGGACCGTCTCAGCGGGGGCAGGGTGGGCTGGAATATTGTGACTACCAGCAGCGCTGACGCCGCCCGCAACTTTGGACTCGATGGCGTTGCCGCCCACCGCGATCGTTACCGGCGTGCAGAAGAATTCGTGCAGGTGGTGAAGAAATTATGGGACACTTGGGAAGACGATGCCGTGGTCTATGACCGCGCGAGTGGCATCTACRCCGATCCGGATAAAATCCACAAAATTCTGCATGAAGGCGAGTTTTTCAAGGTTCAGGGACCGCTCAACGTTCCGCCATCTCCGCAGGGCCGGCCCGTTCTCATCCAAGCAGGATCGTCAGATACGGGCGTCGAGTTCGCGGCACGTCATGCGGAGATCGTGTTCACAGCGCAACGCACACTGGAAGAGGGTCAGAGTTTTTATCGGAAACTCAAATCGAAGATTGCAGAGAACGGCCGCGATCCAGGCGAAGTCAAAATAGTCGTCGGGCTCAGCCCCATCATCGGAAGCACCGAAGAGGAGGCAAAGCGCCTCGCGGCAGAATTCGACGAACTGATCGTTCCGGAATATGGGCTTCGCCAACTTGCCAACGTTAGTGGTGTTGATCTTTCGACATATCCGCTTGATGGCCCGTTCCCGCTCGACGCGTTTCCCGATATCGCCTCGATCGAAGGACATCGGAGTCGCTCAGCGCTGGTCGTGGAGCTCGCACGGCGCGAGAAATTGACCATCCGCGAGGTTCTACAACGCTTGGCCGGTGCACGCGGGCATCAGACCATCGTCGGCAGTGCCGAGCAGGTCGCCGACCGTATCGAGGAGTGGTTTTCGCAAGGCGCGGCGGACGGCTT
>NZ_JBFUMG010000844.1:0-1414 GCF_054049495.1 Phyllobacterium sp. P5_D12
CCCCAAAATTCCTCCAGGACAAACCGCCCCCCTCTATAAGGACGCTCAACGAAGGCTCGTTATACGAATGGCTCCATCGCGAGTTTGGTGCAAAAGTTGTTCGCGCCTCAGAATATATCGAGGCAGCGGTCGTCCAGGCAGAAATGGCAAATCATCTCCATGTGGCCCCAGGAGCTCCCGTGCTGATTATTCGCCGTAGCTCATTTGTCGAAGACCCAAACCCGATCGAGTATGTCATCCTGTATTTCCGGGCAGACCGGTATCGCTTTCAACTTGAATCGGGCGTAATTGTTTGAGACAGCTCTTGTCGGGCCCCTGCAAAAAAACAAGACCGGACTATCCACGCCGCCCCACCTTTCCCTGCATTATGATGMCGTTATGTCGACGCGCATCGCGATCGATATGAGTAGCCGCTGCAAGTCCGGCTATGCCGACGACGTCACACTCGCCCTTCATTAACCTCGACGAGGTCGTCTTCGAGGACAGAAACAATGCTCTGGCGCGCCGTCGATCCACACTTGATGGGCGACTGAAGTTAATTGAACAACAATCGTCTGCTCATGTTATCTTTACGGATAAGAAGTAGTATTGCACGACCGGTGCGAAAATCCCTTTAATGTGGAAATCTGTATGAAGCCTGGCGTCAGTGATCTCCTGCTCCATATTCAGAATGAAATTCTGGAAGCTGTGGCCTCTGGTGATCCACTGCGTGACATTGCCGATTTGCTGTGTCGTAGGATCGAGAATCTAGTTCCAACCATCGTATGTTCAGTGCTTACGGTTGACCCGGATCAAAAGCTTCACCCGCTGGCTGGGCCAAGCCTGCCTGACGCCTACTCTGAGGCCCTCGATGGCATCGAAGCCGGCCCCACAGTTGGGTCGTGCGGAACGGCAGCCTACCTAGGCCAACCCGTGATAGTTTCAGATATAAAATCCGACCCGCTCTGGGCTGATTTCAAGGCTCTGGCCCTGCCACTTGGACTTCGAGCCTGCTGGTCCACTCCTATAAAGTCGCGCGATGGACGCGTGGTGGGTACATTTGCTTTCTATTACAAAACAGTCCGGACTCCCAATGAACTCGAGAGGCGAATCGTTCAGACCTGCGTTCATCTGTGCGCAATTGCCATTGAGCATGAAGAGATGCAGGCGCGCGATTATAAGCTGGCATACTTTGACGCGCTGACCGGGCTCTCCAATCGAGCCCGCTTTGATGAAATGCTTTGCCGGCGGGTTCATGACCAAGCCGATTTCGGGCTACTTCTGGTAGATATCGATCACTTGAAATCTGTCAATGATACCATGGGACACCTGGTGGGCGACTTCCTGATCAAAAGTGTGGCCAAGATGATTGGCAAGGACCGTCCAGGGGAGACAGCGTTCCGGCTGGGTGGGGACGAATTTGCAATCATCATTG
>NZ_JBFUMG010000845.1:0-1414 GCF_054049495.1 Phyllobacterium sp. P5_D12
GTTCGGTCGTCTTCCGTATCTCCGCCCTGCATGGGCTGATCCTGGCGCTGGTTTTTGCGCAGGAAATGTTCAGCTACCAGCAACTCCGGCTGCAAACCGCCACCGAAGCCAATGCCATCGCCGACATCTATTTCGATGCCGGGCGCTACGGCGACACCGAGAAGGTGAAGATCCAGAAGGAGCTTTCCGACTATATCCGCGTCGTCATCGACAAGGAGTGGCGCGGGCTCGGCGAGACCAACCGGCTTTCGCCGGAAGCCTGGACACAGTGGGATGAAGCCTATCGCGCGATCCTCGATCTGGTGCCGACAAATCCGCGCCAGCAAAGCCTGCGCAACCACATGCTCGACCGGATTTACCTTGT
This sequence comes from Phyllobacterium sp. P5_D12, assembly GCF_054049495.1. NCBI lineage: Bacteria > Pseudomonadati > Pseudomonadota > Alphaproteobacteria > Hyphomicrobiales > Phyllobacteriaceae > Phyllobacterium > Phyllobacterium sp. P5_D12. The sequence continues at coordinate 365 of NZ_JBFUMG010000845.1, forward strand.
CTCGGAAAGCCGCACGAAGCGCGAGAGCACCGTTGCCGATGCTCTCAGCGGCATATTCTGGTTCGCCGCCATTTCCGGGATGATCTTCATCGCGCTGGCCTATTATTCCTATCCGCCGACGCGCCGCAATGTCGTGCTGATCTCACTTTTCGGCGCCTATACCGGCGTTATCCTGTTTCTCATCTACGCCTTCTCCAACCCCTATATGCAGCCCGCGGAACTCAGCCCCGGTCCGTTCCTGCGGCTGCAGGAACAGATCGCCGCCTTGCCGCCGCCGGCGGATTGAGCCGCGCCGCATCGCGTATGATTTCAGTGCCGGTTGTGGGTCTGGTCGCGCGTCCTGTTGCTGCTGCGAAGCGTGCAATCATAATAGCCGGATGCACAGGAGCGGGCCGGGTTCATGAAATAGTTTTCCACACGGGTCTGCCAGCTGTTGCGCGAGCTCGTGCTATTGCAGCCGGCAAGCATGGATAAGACCACAAGGGCGGCAGCCAGTTTCACAATACCCATATCTGTCTCCTCTTGTGCAGGTCGGACTTGCACCCGCTTTAGCATGGTGGCCGCGCTTTGACATCTGCATTTGGCGTGTATCTGCCATCCACTGGCCTCCCTCATGGTGAGCTTGTCGAACCTGCTTGAAGCACCTGCCTCTCCGTGGGTCCTCGGGCTTGACCCGAGGACCCACGGACGAGAAGCGCCATGATTGTGCCTCGTGCGACGCATTCCAGATAATTGCATCTCAATGAAGCCAAGCAGTTCACTTCGCTGGATCCCGTTGGATCGATTCAATTGGCATTACCGCTTTGCCGTGGGTCCTCGGGTCAAGCCCGAGGATGACGGAGAGGAGAGCGCTTTAAATGGCAAGGAGCAGCGACCGCCCTCAAAAATCCTCCGGTTCCGGTATCCGTCCGAATGCGATCTTGGAGCCTATATAATTGCCCGGGCCGTTGTTCGGGCCAAGGTTCAGCGCCTTCGACCCATGCCGCACGCGTATCTTGTCGAGCACGTCCGACACGCGTTCCCACTGGCCGCGCTGCCTCACACTCGCGC
>NZ_JBFUMG010000846.1:0-1405 GCF_054049495.1 Phyllobacterium sp. P5_D12
CGGCCATATCGAGATTTTCGCCAACAAGAAATGGATCGTGACAGTCAAAGGGCATATCGGTCACGGCGACAACGGCCTTGGTAAAAATCAGTATTTCAAATTTGGTCCTTATAGAGCTGCCGACAAGACTGAGTGGACCCTATACTACGATAATTTCCGCCGTTCGCCTCGCTGTGAAGACGTGCTTGGTCCAGGGATTTGTCCCGCACCTTGATTGTTTTTATTGGATCTCGAATCTTCAAGACGCCATATCGCTTTGAATTCCGTGCAAAGCTGATCATCGCATAGCCTCCTCCACAGGTATGCGATGCTATCGGCACATAGAGCCAGCTAGACTCCCCCAAGGCCGTGCGATAGGTTCAATTTTAAGTGAGCAACGAACAAGGCTCCGAGGGAACAATTGGCTGGCATGAAGTCGGAATCTGATCTGTTGCGTATCGAAAATCTGGGCATTTCGTTTTCGATGCTTGGCGGACGTTTGCAAGTCGTCAAGGGCGCCAACCTGCGCGTTCTCCCCGGAAAAGTAACTGCTCTCGTCGGTGAATCTGGTTCGGGAAAGTCTGTTATCAGTCAGTCAGTTATGGGAATCCTGCCCAATACGGCAAAGGTCACCGGGAAAATACTGTTCACTGATCCAATCGACGGCAGAAGCACGGATATTCTGCAATTGTCACGGGATGGGCCTGAAATTCGGGCGTTACGCGGCAGCCGCATGGCGAAAATCTTTCAGGAGCCGATGACATCGCTGTCTCCGCTCCACACCGTTGGCAATCAGATCAGCGAAGTTCTAGCGATCCACACCGACGCGACAAAGGACGAACGTCGGGCTAAAACCGAAGAAATGCTTGGTCTCGTCGGCTTTGCCAAGCCAAGTCGCACATATGACATGTATCCGTTCGAGCTTTCTGGTGGTATGCGCCAGCGGGCCATGATTGCTATGGCGCTCATCTGCCGCCCTGCCCTCCTCATCGCCGATGAGCCGACGACGGCGCTGGATGTGACTATCCAGGCACAGATCCTCGAACTGCTGCGCGATCTCCAACACAAGCTGAACATGGCAGTGCTGCTCATCACCCATGATCTCGGCGTCGTCGCCAATATGGCCGACGAGGTGGTGGTCATATATCACGGTGAGATCATGGAGGCCGGACCGGTCGACGCAATCTTTCGTAAGCCGCAGCATCCCTATCTGAAAGGCCTCATGGCTGCCGTACCCCATTTTGACATGAAGCCTGGTGAACGCTTGAAGGCGCTACGCGAGGTCCCAGTCAATTCGAACACATTGTGGGCAAAGAAGAAGCAGATCGAAAACGCGCCGGAAATTCTTCTTTCCGTTCGCGACCTGGTGAAAGCCTATGGCATCCGCAAATCGGGCCTGTTTGGCAAGCAGGATAAGACCTTGGTC
>NZ_JBFUMG010000847.1:0-1398 GCF_054049495.1 Phyllobacterium sp. P5_D12
CCCTTGGCTTCGGCCATGCGCGCGGCGTCTTCTTCCAGCACGGGGTGCATTGAAGTCTAGGCCCGATCGGACGCCGCACCCGCGTCCCMCACATTCGCGATTTTTTTCCTGAATCTTTGATTTTTTATTCAATGGAGGGGGTATCAAAAAAGTCGTCGCTTGGTCGTTTCCGCGGACCTGTGCCCCCGCATCGCGCGCATTTCCACGTATCAAACAATGGGTCAAGCTTATGGCACCACCTCGAAAACCACTTGCAGCGGCCCGTTTATCGGGTGCGATCGCAAAGAATCCGCAGCGTTATCGGAACCGAACTGAGCCTATCTTTGCGGAGGACCTTGGCTCGCCTCCGTTTTGGCTAACTGCGCCGCAACGCGAGGCGTGGCATGACATGGCTAATCGCTTGCCTTGGCTCAACCGATCGCATCGCTGCATAGTTGCATTGGCCGCTCATCTGCAGGCCAGCATGCAGGCGGGAGCTCTTGGTGTGCCTGGCATGCAACTCTTGCGGCAAGTCTTAGGGCAGTTGGGCGCCACGCCGGTGAGTGCCGGTAAGATCAATTGGTCGCCCGAAACTGCAGATCCAGACGACCAGTTGTTTCAGTGCTAGGCGAGGTAATTAACACTTAAATTTCCTCTAACTCTTTTCCATAGTTACGAGTTTACTCGGCTCAGCTAATAGCGCGTCTATGATGTGCCAAGCGTCTTCAAAGTGTCCATCTCTGATTTTAGCAATGTCGAGGATAGCTCTCGTGGCATACCAGCGCCCACGCGATAAAACTTCAGTTGGAGGGAGGATATAGTACGTTGGCGGCTTTCCGATCTCGTTCAGAATGACACAAACATAAATCACCCCGTCGATGATCTTGTCTTTGACAAAAGGTAATGGCCATCCGACATTCTTCTTGTGGGCTATTGCTTTGACTTGGACACAAATCGCTCGCCCGTCCTTTTCTGCAAAAAGGTCAACGGCTTTAGCATTTCCCATCGTCAGTGAGACTGAGTAGCCCCTTTTTGCTAGCTCTGCTGCAACGAACATTTCGCCTGCAATATGGGTATTGCCCGCATTTGAGCGGGCGATAGAGGGCTTGCTGTTCGGCGAAAGCATTTTTGAGGCACTCGGTTACGATCATTGAAACTATCGCGTGCTTTCTCACCACTGTCCACCACCCCACCACAGCCCGACATCGCGCGGGTTTTTTCATACGGAGAATCCATGACTCAATTTGAAACCGCAACACGCGGTGCCCACCGCTTCGTCGATCGACTTATTGCCGGCGATATCGATCCAACTACTGTTGCAGATGCGCTTATCACTCAGGCGCTCGCGTTGTGGGGTGCAGACACTGGCCGTAAGGCCGACGCAACATGCTTCTTGTTGGCTTGGGCTGCGCTGCGAGG
>NZ_JBFUMG010000848.1:0-1397 GCF_054049495.1 Phyllobacterium sp. P5_D12
TGAAGGCACCCTTGAAATCGTAAGGCGCGATGGTTTCCCGGCCCGCGGCATAGAAGATATTGTATTTCTCGATGGCGGCGTTAAATTTGGTATCGTCAAGGCGGGCCGGGACCACCTTCTCCGGTTGTGCCTCCATTGCCGGTATCGTTGTCGCGGGTGTAGCGGCAGCGGCGAGTTTCGGATAGTCGTCCGCAAAAAAATCGGGATCCGCCTCCAAGGCTCTCTTCAGATCGTCCGGGCTGACCCCAACCCGGGTTTGATTGTATTTGATCGCATTGGAAACACCTTGGCCACCCCGTGAGTGGCCCATGATGCCGACGCGGGTGAAATCGAGCTTGCCTTTCAGGAAATCGAGCGGTCCGGCCTTTCCGGATTCGTCGACCTGACCGAGCTTGTCAATCTGCTGCAAGCGATCGAGCGTGCCGAGGATCAGCTGCGCGCGCGCCTGGCCTTCTTCATCTCCGCTCAACTTACCGTTGATCGCATTCCCGTCGACCGAAAGAACGACATAGCCATGGCTCGCCAGTTCCTCGGCGAGATAGTCATAACCTTTGTAACTGGGGTCGGACGGCGAATGGTGGCCATGTTCGAAGACGATGACGGGAAAGCGCCCTTTTGGTGCAAGCGGCTTGGGGTCCTGCGGATAGCGGATCCAGCCGGCCACCGGAGTGATCATGACCTGATCATCACTCGCCGAGGTTAGATTATATGCCACCGATGCGACAAGATTACCAAGATCATAGTCCGTCTCCGGCGATGAGCGGAAAGTCGCCCCGCCTGCCGTATCGGGGGCGACTTCGGTGAAGCGCCCGATTTTTGTGGCGAGGGGAATGGCATCGCCGCCGGTGGTTACAGGGTCATGCGCCGGCTCGCCAACGGTCACCGTGCCGACGACCGGCTCTTCTTTCGGGACGTCCGCAGTAACTGCCGTCGTCACCGGCGGCACATCGAATGTCGAGCCGGATGATGACTTATCCTCATTGCAGCCTGATAAAGCGACAACAAGCAGTGCCGATATGCACGCTGTTTGTGCAAGTCTGCACGCCAAGCGCGTGCCTGGTTTCAACCATTGCGTCATTGTAAACAATTCCCTCAACTAGGGGTCGTATTTTGAAAATAATCGACCGTGAAATGACAAAAATATGAAATGGCAAATAATCTGTGCTGCGGGACATGCGTTCCCGCATCAATCATGTAAGCAATGATCGTGCCAGTTTGGTTGAGTGGGGGATTCTAAGGCGTAAAATTACCTCCCACTCCGTCATCCCAAGTCCTCGGGTTAAACCCGAGGATGACCCGAGGACCCATTGGAATTTCCAAATGGCAGCGTCGAGCTCTTGTTTCTGCATGAAGTGTGGGTCCTCGGGTCAAGCCCGAGGATGACGGAGAGGGAGGAG
>NZ_JBFUMG010000849.1:0-1396 GCF_054049495.1 Phyllobacterium sp. P5_D12
GAGCTTGAACAAACCGTTGATGATGACGAGCAGCAGGAAAACCAGGCTCAACGCCATCAATGTCTGGAAACGCGTGAGCTCAAGGCCGTCGAAAAACACCACCTTGCCGAAAGCAGGGAGGTCATATTCGAGATGCATGAAGGTGCGCGTCGCGCCTGGGGTCTCGAAACCGTTACCCTGGATGGGGCCGTTGACGATCTGTTTTGGCAGGTCGAAAGACATGAAATACGGAATCATCGAGACAGCTACGACGAACAGAATCCATATCTGCTGCAGCCGCGTGTTCGACCAGATGTAGCGTGTTAGACTTGTTTCCATGGGCGACCGGGGGCTGTGAATTCAGCTGGAATTTCAAATACTGAAACGTTTGAAGAGTACATRGACGAACTCCATGATTGAATCGTCCCAGCCTACAGCATCAGGTTCGTGAAGGCTATATGACATGGGGACGGAACGTTGCGTTGTCAATTAGCAGTGGTGGCATTCGGTTGTCATTGCGACAAATGATTTTTAGGAAGCCTGAGGGATAAGCGCGGGTGCTGTCGCCATGGGATATTGCTTGACTAAAGGAGACTCCGTAATACCCCAGCCGTGCGCTCGGCACCGTTGAGATCAAGCATATGTGACGATGGTTTTGGCTGTGCCAACGCGGCCTCAAGGGCATTGCCGAGAATACCGGCGTTGAGACTGTTTTCGGGCAAGGCGATGGCGAGACCGAGGGCTTCCAGCCGTGCGGCCCGTACACTCTGTTCCGTTTCGCCACCGGCCGCGAAAGGGACAAGGATGGAACGGCACTGCGCGCGCAGAATATCGCATACCGTGTTGTATCCTGCCTGCGAAATTGAAAGCTGGGCTGCTCTGAGCAATGATGGAAAATCCTGGCGGAAACGGACGACGCTCACATTACCGGGTGCATTTGCCAACAACGCAGCGAAATCGCGTTCCGGCAGATTGGGTCCGGTGATCAGGCACCAGGATCCCCGGAATGCCGATTGCGTTGCCACTTCCAGACTTGACCGGATCAGATCGAACCCCACGGCGCCGCCACCGGCAGACACAACGATATCAAAGACTTCCGATGGTTCGACTGGGTCAGGACCCGCAACCAGACCGGTATAGATGATCTTGTCGGCGATCTCCTTTGCCAGCGGAAACGTATCTGGAAGAGTTGCAAATGACGGGTCTCCATGAACCAGGATATGGTCGAAGTGTGCCTTGATGATGCGAACCGTCTCTTCATCACGCCCCGGCTTCGTGCGCTCCTGCAGGATATCACGGACTGAACTCAGAAGCTTAGGCCGCGGCGACATTGCCTCGATGGCACCCAGCAATGGCAATAGTTCGAATCGCATCTGCCTGCGTCCAAAAGGGAACGCTTCGATGATGACAATAGATG
>NZ_JBFUMG010000850.1:0-1390 GCF_054049495.1 Phyllobacterium sp. P5_D12
GCGTCAGTTCGATTGTGTGTTCTGGATGGCTCCAGTTCAACGGTGCCGTCAGTAGCCGGTTAGGGCTATCAATCACCACGTGACCTCCGGGTTTGAGAACCCGCGCGCCCTCCAGAAGGAAGCCCGAAACCTCCTCAGGCCAAAGATGCTCCAGATTTTGACCAGAGAATACCAGATCACAACTGGCGTCATCCACGCCCGACATGTCGGAAGCGGTATTGGTTATCCAAGTGACGTTGTCCGCAAGACCCTCAGGCTTCGGCATATAATACTCGATACCCAAGTGTTCCTGTACGCGACCGTAAGTCTGTTCTATCCAGTCAAAATACCATTTGCCCGCGCACCCCGCGCTCAACAGCCGCTGCGCACCAGAGGGCATTCCGCGTAGAAGGGCGCCACGCGAATCGTGCATCAAATAGCTGACGTCGAGTAAGGGTGACGATGTCACCTGTGGCGATGAACTGGGAAAGTTGTTTGTGGCGGCAATTAAGCGACGATCAAGGTCTGCCACACTTTCTGCCAATCCGTTCGTACCAACGACAGACCGGATTGCCCGGGTAATAGGTCTCAGTGCAGAGCGAAGCATGAAGTATTGATCCTATAAAACTCAGTTGACCCAATGAAGCACGCCAGCAGGGCGATGTCTCTCTTTAATGGATGCAGGACCGGGGACTCTGCTATTTATCCTATTCAAAGGAGCGTTTTATGAACCCAACTCGCCGGGAAATTGAAAAGAAGATGAATGAGCTTCATAGAGTTTACGACGATGTGACCGCCTCCGAAGACGCAGCTGTGAGGCGGGAGTTGAACAACGGAGAGTTTTCCGTCTTCAGAAACGAGTATCTTATTACTCCAAAGCCAGATACGTGGGTTCCATCGGGCCTTGATTGAACTAGCTCGCCAAATTTAGCGTACGCTTCAGCTTTTGCCAGGCCTTTGAGATAAATGGCTGGTTTCTGACGTAGATGTCATTTGGTGGAAGCTTGGACCAGAGTCTATAGCCTTGTCCTTTCATGTACTCGACGTAGTCCTGACTATCGAAAAGGTTCTCGAGGATGACAACCTTGGGTCGGTACCGGCTTAGGCTAAAGCCGCGCATCACATTTAGTTCCCAGCCTTCTACATCAACCGCAACAATGTCTACGCGGCGTATTTTCGGCTCGTGATGGGCAAGGATCGAATCCAGCTTCCTAACTTTGACCTTTATCGTCCTCACACTGGTTTTAACGTGGGTGGTCTCGCGCAACTCTGCATATTTTCCGTTGATGCCAAGGCTTGAGAAACTTTCATAGGAGACGGGACCATCGTAGTACGGCGCTCCATGAGAATCGACCACGAAGAAATCCTCGTCGTCTTTGTCAACGTTTGAGGCTGCATACTGCAGGACTTC
>NZ_JBFUMG010000851.1:0-1383 GCF_054049495.1 Phyllobacterium sp. P5_D12
CGTAGAGAACCCTGCCGCTCGTGGGAGAGATCGGCAAAAAGGGGCTATAGGTTGCCTGGCGTTCCTCCCCGAGCGTTGGCAACATCACCTTCATGATGTCGTCGTAATGCTTGACCGCCCGAAGCAACACTTCATCGAAGCGTCCCGATTTGTAGTATTCCGTCGCACTAGCAAATTCGTAATCGAAGCCGAACGTGTCGAGAAAGCGGCACAGCATGACGTTGTTGTGGTCAGCAAAACTGCTGTAATCGCCACCAAAGGGATTTGGGACGGACGACAGTGGCTTATGCAGATGCGGCACTAGTGAGGAGGGGTCCGGTACGTTGTCCGGAATCTTCCGCATGCCGTCCATGTCATCAGAAAAGCAAAGCAGCTTGGTGTTGACCAGGTCCTTGGTCAACACACGAAAGGCATGGCGCACCATGGAAGTGCGCGCCACTTCGCCGAACGTGCCGATATGCGGCAGACCCGAGGGGCCATAGCCCGTTTCGAACAATATCGTCTCGGGGTAACCGGTCTTTTCATAGCGTTTAATGATCTTTCGCGCCTCCTCGAAGGGCCAAGCTTTGGCCTCTGCTGCTGCCTCGATTAATTCGGGGCTCAGTTCGATTTGGGTATCAAGGCGCGAAGTCATTCGTTTTTCCTGTGTTCCTGCCGTCTGGTAAGGCGGGCGGACACTATGGCGCAAGGTGGCTGGCGTCAATTGCATGTGCCCGTTTGAAGACAATCTGCGCTGATCTCAAATGGCTCACTCAGCTCAATAAAAATCGACCGGAAAATAACGCAGATAGAGTTCGGATGTAGTGCCTTTTTCCTCCATCGCCTTCAAGGCAAAATTAAAGGCATCGATAAGTTCGCTATTCTTACGTGTGGTCGCAATGGTCATTCCATCACCCAGAAACTGGGGTGCGATATAGGGCCCACCGACGAAGGCGCAGCAGTTATCCGACTCAATGCTGCCGATCCAGAAGGATAGATCCGACCCGTCACCGAATACGGCGTCAATCTTCTTTGCTTGGAGATCCTTGAGCATGAGATCACGCGAGGGGTAGCCGACCCAATGGCCCTTCGGGAAGTAGTCAGCAAAAATCACTTGGTGCACTGACCCTGCTACAACGCCGACTGTCTTTTTCTCGAGCGTATCGGCAAGATGTTCAGTAAGTGGCGTTTCCTTCAGCGTCACAAATCGTGCTGGCAGCCTCATATAAGGCGTCGTAAAGGCGAGTTTCTGACGCAAGGCTGCTGTCGGTCTTAGGCCAGCAATAATCGCTTCCGCCTCTCCATTTTCAAGTGTTGGCAGCAATTCATTCCATGGGCGCGCTTCAACCTGACACATTGCAGTGACAGCGAGCTCATCACAGATCGCCCGCACTAGATCGATAT
>NZ_JBFUMG010000852.1:0-1383 GCF_054049495.1 Phyllobacterium sp. P5_D12
GGATAGGCGTCCATCTTTTCCGCCAGCCCAACGCGGTTGAGAAGTTCCTTGGCGTAGCGGACGGCCTCATTCCGGTTCTGGCCATGGACGCCGATAGGCGCTTCGATGACATTCTGCAGCGCCGTCATGTGCGGGTAGAGATTGAACTGCTGGAACACCATGCCAATCTTGCTGCGCTGCACGGCGATGTCGCGATTGGAAAGCTTGATCAGCCGATCGTCCCTGAGCCGATAGCCGATCTGTTCCCCATCGACCTCGATGAAACCCTGGTCGATCGCCTCGAGGTGGTTAATGCAGCGAAGGAAGGTGGATTTTCCCGAACCTGACGGACCCAGAATCACAACCACTTCTCCGGGCGCGACGTCGAGATCGATGCCCTTGAGGACTTCCAGCGGGCCGAACGCCTTGTGAACATTGCGGGCCCGGACGAGGCTTGTTTCAGACATGCTCATGGGCCGCTCCTACCATAGGCGTGGCGCTTTCTTTTGACCTGTCGGCAGGCGTTGAGCCACGATCGCCACGATTGTAATAGCGTTCGATGGCGCCCTGTCCGATGTTGAGGACCGACGTGATGAACAGATACCAAAGCACGGCGAYAAGCAGCATCGGGATGATCTCGAATGTCCGGTTGTAGATCGACTGAACCGAGTAGAGGAGATCGGCCATGGCGATGACGCTGACAAGCGAGGTCGCCTTGATCATGCTGATCAGCTGGTTGCCGGTCGGCGGCACGATGGACTTCATCGCCTGCGGAATGATGATACGCCACAAGGCGCGCGCCTTGTTCATGCCGAAGGCTTCTGCCGTCTCGGCCTGACCCTTGTCCACCGACAGCAGGCCGCCGCGAATGATCTCCGCCATATAAGCCGCTTCGTTCAGCGCCAGCCCGACGATGGCTGCGGTCAACGGCGTGATGAGGTCGTTGGTATCCCAGCTCGCGATTCCGATGGAAATGCGTGGAAACAGCGTCGACATGTTGTACCAGAAGATCAGCTGCACGAGCAGCGGTGTTCCGCGGAAGAACCAGATGAACAGGCTGGCCAGCGACGACGCCAGCCTGTCGTTCGACATGCGTGCGATAGCGAGGATGAGTCCAAGCACCACGCCGATGATCATTGCGACGACCGTCAGGCCGAGCGTCACCCACAGGCCCTGCATGACTGTCGGGTCGCACAGATACTGGGCTACGACCGGCCAGCCGAAATTCGGATTGATCGCCACGATGTAGGCGAATCCGAGAGCGACGGCGAGGGTGAATATCCAAAGGGCAAGGCGTGTGAGGGGGAACGGCACGTGCGCGAGTTTGACGTCGCGCAGCCTATCGTCGGGTTGGATCGATGCAGAACTGGACATCGCCCTCTACTGCCCCTGGTTGATGCCGGG
>NZ_JBFUMG010000853.1:0-1378 GCF_054049495.1 Phyllobacterium sp. P5_D12
GATCAGGGCGGTCAGCAGCGAAACCAGCCCCATCTTCAGCAACAAAAGGCGCGTCCGGCTTTCTTCGCCAGCACCACGGATGAGCAACTGCCCGGCCCAGGCGGTGACTCCGGTTACCTCCAGCCCGGAGCTGACGACAAAGAGTGACGCAATGAAGACCACCGCCGGATCACCGAAGCCACCAAGCGCCTGGTTAATCGTCAGCACGCCGGTCGCCCACAGTGCCAATGCGGTCAGCATGGCCACAACGACAACTGGCAATTTGTTCCAGACGAACAGGACGACGGCAACGGCTATAATGGCGGCGGTGTATGCTATCGGGCTCAATCGCTCAATTCCTCATTTGGCCCTGACCGGGCTTTCTAGTCGCCCAGCAGTTTGGCCGTCGATGCCTGCTGGCATCCGAGTTTTTCCTTCACGGATGGCTCCGGCCGTCAGACGGCCCCGCAGGACTATCAGTCATCAAGCGTCGCCATGAGCACGCCGATACGGCAGCCCTTTTCAAACTCCGGAAGGTTTACATACTCCTTGATGGTATGAATCTCGGCCTGGCCGGAACCGATGGTAATGGTGGGAACGCCATGCTTGTCGAGCCAGTTGGCGTCCAGGCCGCCGTTGGAGAATACCAAGACTGGCTCGATGCCGAGCGTCTTGAGCGCCTTGGTCGCACGCTGTACGATCGGACTGTCCTTACCGAGTTCGAACGGTGGATAGGAAGTCACATGGCTGAATTTCAGCTCCGCAGTGTCGCCCGCCTCGTCCGTGACCTCACTTTGCGCTTTGATGAATGCTTCTTCGTAGCCTTTGGCGATCTTCGTTGCAAAGACGGATTCCGGACTGCGCGCCTCGCCCTTGATGAAGGCATAGTCGGTCACGACATTGGTCGCGTCGCCTGCGGGTTTGTTGTCCTTGCCGCCGAAGATTCCGACATTGCTCGTGCCGCGACCGTCTGACTTGACAACCTTGCCGAACCAGCCGGCCCGGCGTGCTTCGGCAAGAGCCATCGCACCGACCATCGTTGCCGATATGCCCTTCTCCGGAGCAACGCCGGCATGCGAAGCGCGCCCGGTGATTACCGCTTCCCAATTCTCCTGGCCGACAGCGCCGATGATCAGATCGGATGCCATCTGGCCATCGACATTGATGCACATGACCGCGCCGCCGAGATCGGCCGGATTAAGTTCCCGCGCACCATGCAGTCCGCTTTCCTCGCGCACGGTGAACAACAGCGTTATTGGCGGATGCGGCAGCTTGTTCTTGATAAGTGTTTCGGCGACGACGACGAGAACCGCGACGCCAGTCCGGGCATCGCCGCCAAGCGCGGTGGTGCCGTCCGAGACGATACGGTCCCCCTCGCGACGCGGCTTTGCCCCTGCAC
>NZ_JBFUMG010000854.1:0-1368 GCF_054049495.1 Phyllobacterium sp. P5_D12
GTTGTATCCCGTTGGGGGATGTCATCCAGGCAGTCAGCGGTCTTGCCGGCAAACCGCAGGAAATACCCAAATTCGCCAGCGAAGCCAGCACGCAGGTCGAGAATTTCATCAATGGCTTGGCAAGATTGTTCGAGTTTGTCGGTCGCCTTGCCGAGCAACCGGGTTCGATTGCGGACGCAGCCATAACAGCCGCCAAGAACACGCTCGATGATCTATTGGAACAGGCAGAAGTCTATGAGGCCGGGCTCGTCGCCAATGCAAAAGCGCGGGTGAATGGTCTCATCAACGCCTTGCTTGACGTCAAGGCGGAGATCGCGCCTCTTCTTGCCGTGGTAAGCGTCGATACGGCGCCTGGGCTCGGGGGATTGACCGGTGCTCTGACAAATCTCCAGAACGCGGCGGGTCAACTGCGCACCGCTGCCAATGCACAGGTTGGCGGCGTTTCTCTTCCCGCAGGCTTTCGTCAATCCCTACTCCAGATCGCCGGTCAGATCGAAACCCTGAGCAATGATGTTTCGACGATCACGACGTTGATCAGCCAGGGCAAGGTGCTTTTCCAGGCATTGGACGCCATTGTCGGCCAACCTGACCAGCTTGCTGACCTGTTGGGCGATCCGGGAGAACTCGCCACGCGGCTTACGGCGGTCCAGAATGCTATCACGCCTCTGCAGACGACGGTCTCAGGCTCCCGCCTGTTGGACGGGGCGCCCAAGCAAACGATGCTCGGTGCGATCGATGTCGTCCTTCAAGTCCTCGGGGCGGCTGCAGATTTGTTGAAGTTGCTCGAAATGCTGACTGGCGACGAACTGACAATTCGCTTCGACTGGAATCCGCCTATCGATAACTGGGCGCTGCCCGGAGTGGACCGCGCCAAAGATCCACTGTTTCGAGCCAATGACAAGCGCGGTTTTTTGGTGGCCGTCGAAGCCAAGGTCAAGAAGAACGGCAGCAGTGCGCCCAAGATCAGCGTTGTCTGCAGCCTGAAACATTTTGATCTGGTCTTGATCGCCCCGGCCAGCTTCATCGAACTCAATTTCGAAAAGATCGAATTTCGCGTGGATAGCGGCGCCAAGATGGATATCGATGTCCTGCTCAATGACATCAAGTTTGTCGGTCCGCTCAGTTTTGTCGAGACGCTGCGCGATCTGATCCCCCTCGACGGCTTCTCCGATCCGCCGTTCCTCGATATCACGCCCCAGGGCATCGACGCCGGCTTTTCGGTCACGCTGCCAACGATTGCCATCGGTCTGTTCAATTTGAGTAATCTGAGCCTTGGTGCAGGCTTTACCGTGCCGTTCATCGGACAACCTCTTTCGGTGCGGTTCAATTTCTGCACGCGGGAACAACCATTCAATCTGACCGTATCGC
>NZ_JBFUMG010000855.1:0-1365 GCF_054049495.1 Phyllobacterium sp. P5_D12
CCTCACACTCGCGCGGGTGTCGAACAGGTCGTGGCTCGCCTCCTCCTCGGCCGACAGGTCATGCAGCACCACCGTGACCGAGCTGATATTGCGCATCTCACCCGCTGCAATCATTTTCGCGTGCAAATCATTGAGACAATTCAGGAAAGTATGATCGTCGCGCGCCGGGCGGAACCGGCCCTCCAGCGTCACGCGGCTGTCGCGCCTGACGCCGACCGTATAGCTCATCGCCCCGGCGCGGTAATGCGAGCGGCGCAGGCGGCGGGCGGCGCTCAGGCTCAGCAGCCTTGCGCATTGCAGCACCTTTTCCGGCGCACGCCAGTCCGGCGGCAGGTTGCGGCCGTGGCCAAACATGCGCTTCATCGTCTCCGGCTTTTCCACCGCGTAGCCATGCAGCGCCGCAACGAAGCGCTCGCCTTCGACGCTGTTCCAGATGGCGCGGGCATGCTTCGGCGCGAGGTCCCACAGGCCCCTGATGTCGCTGACGCCCGCCTCGCCGAGGCGCGCCGTCATGCCTTTGGAGATGCCCGGCAGATCGCGCAGTTCCAGATCGAACAGGCGCCCGGGCAGATCGGCGTGATCGAGCAGCACGAAGCCATCCGGCTTGTCCATCTCCGCCGCGATCTTGGCCAGAAGCTCATTGACGGAAATGCCGATCGAACAGGTGAGGATCGGGCCGATCTCGTCATGCAAGGCACGCTTGATCCGCGCCGCCAGTCCCGGAGCGTCGCGCGCTTCCGATTGCAACAGGTTGCAGGCGACTTCGTCGATGGAGCGGACGGCGGCGATCGGCACGCAGCGCTCGATCGTCTCAAGGATGCGATTATGCAACTTTACGTATATGTCCGGTCGTGCCTCGATGAAGACGATATCCGGACATTTCTGCTTCGCCTCGGCAACGCTCGTCCCGGTCTTGATGCCGAAGGGCTTCGCCTGGCGGCTGGCGGCGATGACACTCGTATGAGGCGAGTCCAGTGGCACCACTGCAACCGGGCGACCTCGCAGCGCCGGATTGAACTGTTGCTCGGCGCTGGCAAAGAAGCTGTCGAAATCCAGATAAAGCTTTTCGGGGTGGGTCGGTTTACGCATGGTCACAAGTTCTCAGCTGAGAACAAAACTAGAACATGGATCGCAAAAAATTGGAACAGGAATCTTAGGAAAGTGAGGATAAGTTTCGCCGATTCCTATGCAAGAATCGTCGATTCTGGCGCAAGAATAATTGGAACTCACACAAGAATTTCGGGATCTCACACGGCTTTTGCGGCGTCGAGGATGCGAAATTGCGTCGTGGTCGAGCCGTTCCAGTGATTGAGCGCAAGGTTCCCCGCCACATGCAGCGACTGACCTAACTCCTTGAAAAGGAAG
>NZ_JBFUMG010000856.1:0-1364 GCF_054049495.1 Phyllobacterium sp. P5_D12
ATGCTGTTAGGGCTTCTTATCGACAACAATCGCCGCAGGGTGACGATAGGACTTAGGTGGTCAACTGCCAGAGCATAGGTGGCTAAAAACTGCTTATGGCGCGTGTATTCTGATTGAACACAAGTTCAGTGGAGAAATAAAGCGCGTTGCGTCACCAGTTTGAACAACGCTCTGGCGGCATGTCCGGCAGCAGCATCAAGTGTTTTAGCCGATCTAGGGCGACGCCATAATGTCCGATGCCCTTCCATCATTTTATGCCGTATCTCAATAAAAGCGACGTTGCTTATCCGAAATCGAGATAATATAGGCCTCAATAGCCAAAACATATCCAACTATGCAGCTTGTGGTGACTACATATGCAATAAATACCGAGTTGTCGTTCGCAACAACTGCTCTTACTGAAACCAAAACTGCTGCCACGGCAATAGCAATGCATACTACAGTAAAACCCCTAAGGCTCTTCTCTCTATTTTCTTGAGGAAACTGAGTCCCCAGTTGGTGCTTTACGTCGAGCTTGCCCTGCCTATGTCGAAGCCTGACTTCATACAGTGAGCCAACTAGACTACAGACGTACATCACTGACACCCACAACACGTAGTTGGCGGAGGCATGTCTATATCCGACGTAGAATAACGAGTGATAAACAGCGGAAAATAATATCCAACCCAAAAATATATAGAATACGATTCTGACATGATCCCATCTATTCAGGTCGTAAATATACATTTTATTTCTCCGGATGTTGAGTGCAGCGAGATACTTTTGTTTTAAACATTGAACAGTAATTTTTTTACGTGCTCGCTGTTATTGGAGCAAGAGATTGAGGGTTTTGCGGCAACATATGAACTAATGTCTCGATCGTCCACGAGAGTATCCTGTCGCGAACATAATGCTGATCTGGGTGATCTTGAAACCTGCATAGAGAAGCGGCACGATAAGCAAGTAAAAAAAGACTGGATGTTCAGCAGCCCTCAAAGTGGAATGTCTGAATGGGAATTCTCCTTTGAGCAGACACCCAACATAGAAGCCCAGGAAGATCGGGCCGATCATAGTCATGCCAATAATTGCTGCCCAAGTTCGAATTCTGTCGATCATGCGGGGCGTGCTCCTTATGGCTGGCCGGCGGGTCGGTCGGTCAAAAGTCCAATCTTATCAGCTGACGCGTTAAGTTGCGGCGCCAGAGAACCTGGCGAAAATGGCTCTCCATCTGAACCCACTCCCCTCAAATAATAATGGTTAGGGTCCACACGTTGATAATAAAAATACACGGGCGTCGCTGTAGCTGTTGTGACACGCGGGTCAAGCATATAGACGCGTTCGACAGACTCTTGCCCCAGGGAAGCCGACAAAACGTCTAGCGATGC
>NZ_JBFUMG010000857.1:0-1355 GCF_054049495.1 Phyllobacterium sp. P5_D12
GAATAAAATGCGCTTCGAAGACCGCCCGTCCGGCGTTTTTTGATCCCGTCCGTTTCGCTTGGGAGGCCTTGGCACCGGGGAACACCATTTGCGATATTCCATGCGTTGCCTACCCGCCGCTTAGAGTGCTCGTCCAGCACGCGCCGGTCATAGGTACCGGCAGGGGAACCCTTGGACGGAACTTCCCCGGACAGCGGGTCCGTTACCCGTCATCGGAGGCGCCGATCCTCTCACCACTTCGAACGGCTCCGGAAGCAGTTCCCGTGGAGAGGACGGGGAGAAGGATAGCTCAGGTTTGGAGAGCGTGGATAAATTCGTGGGGATTTTGTTTGGAAAGAGCCCTTCCCTCTCCGTCATCCTCGGGCTTGACCCGAGGACCCACCGCTAAGGAGCGAAAACTTATCCATGATTTCGGCGGGATTCAGCCACCGCAGGCATCCAAAGCATCTCCCATCGAGGACAGTGCTTCACTGGAATGCGTTGCGGAAACGTTATACCCCAACACTCCCTAGCGGTGGGTCCTCGGGTCAAGCCCGAGGATGACGGAGAGTGAGGTGCCCTGCGATTACCGGAAACATAACGCTCTATGATTTACCGAAGAGGTGACAGAATCAAACCGCCACCCGCAGGCTTCCCTGCGAGTGGCGTAATTTCTGATCCATTCAGATMAATCAGATCAAACGTCGGATTCGACTGCTGTCCGGCGCTTCTTCACCTCGGCAACGATGCCGGCAGGCGAAAGATCGTTAGCGGTGTCCGGAGCACTTGCTTCCGCACCATTTTCCTCCGTGACGCGCGGCCGGGCTGGCCTGCGGCCACGCGGTGCGCGACGCGCTGGCTTGGCTTCGACAGCCTCTGTCTCGGGTGCCGCCGCAGCGCCATTTTCAACCGGCTGGATCTGTGGCTGAGGTTGTGGCTGACGCTGGCTGACCGTGTCGTCATCGTAAACGACTTCAGCGGGCGTACCCTGGATGATTGGCTGTGGTCCGCTGCCATTGATCGGCTGATGCATCACACGTTCTTGCCGGTCTTGCCGGTCGCGGCGATCTTGACGTTCCGGGCGATCTTGACGCTCCGGCCGGTCCTGGCGATCTTGACGCTGCTGACGATCCTGGCGCTGCGAGAACTCCTGGCGTTCAGGAACCTCCTGACGATCGGTATCGTTGCCGTTACCGTTGCCATTGTTCATGCCATCATCATCATAGCCGTTCTCATCGTCCTGATCCTGATCCTGATCATCGCGCTGATACTGGACAGGCGCCTGAGCCTGAGCCGCAAGAATGATTCGATTATAGTGCTCGGCGTGCTGGAGATAGTTTTCAGCCATCACGCGGTCACCGGCACTCTGTGCATCC
>NZ_JBFUMG010000858.1:0-1351 GCF_054049495.1 Phyllobacterium sp. P5_D12
GGTGACGGCATCCTCACAGTTCAGTGCCCAGCCCGTCCGCATGGGCGTCGGAATGATGTCAACCTGGAACGGCATCCCGGAGGCAATGCGTTCTGTCGAGCCAGGGCGGATCGGCGAGTGCAGCCATTCATCATGGCCCGTCAAATGGCCTGGGTTCAGGGCGGACTTCAAGTTGGCGCGTGCCAGCGTGGCGACGACGGCATCGTGGATCGCTCCACCTTCGACGCCGATATCTGCCGTTTCGTACCAAGCCAGCTGAGCGGCATAGTAGGACTTGGCCACGTCCAGGAAAGCATCGTCGTGTTCGGCGATCATGCCCGCACGGGCGGTCAAGCCGCCCCAAAAACTGACGCAGGTCGTGGCGCCATCGCCGCTCTTCGGCACACGAGCGCTCGGGCTGCGCATGCCGACGATGGCAGCCGAGCTGTCGCTGGTCGACAGCATCGGGTGGCAATTCATCGGCTCGCCGGCATAACCCATCCGGGCAGCCGCGGCATATTCGCTGTCGCCCAGCTGGAAGCCGGAGACGATTCGCCAGACTGCCATTGAGGCACGGCTGGCTGCCCATTCAGCCTCGGCAATCTGATCGACGTCGACGACGACCCGAAGCCCGTCGGTCGGATGCATTAGGATGCGGGTGCCATCGGTCAGTTGACCGGACGCGCTGATGACGACGGCGAGGGAATCGACGATGTAAGACGGCACAAAGAAGGTCGGACGATCAAGGCCCCATTCCTCCGTCTCTACATATTTCCATCCGGCCAACGCGACGCTATCGCCAATTTTGACCCCGGCCTCGCCAAGAACCGCCACCAAGTTTGGCTTCTGGGTGCGATCCTGCGCCATAAGGCTCAATGATTGGCACAACATCCTGGTCATGCCCGGCATCTGCGAGATTGGCGTGTAGTCCTGGTTTTCGTTGCCGGTGATGATGATCTTTTGGTCGCCGGGTCCGAGCAGCAGTAGTGCTTCCTCGAAGCGCGGCTCGAATCCTGTAAGGAACGACATGTTGGCAAAGTGCTCGCGGTCGGCATAGACCGCCATCCAGTCAGCACCGGCTGCCGCATACGCGGCACGGCATCGGGCTTGATAGGTGGATGTCGGGATGCTCGGCTGGGCGAGCGGGATGCCGAAATCGGGAATGGAGATGGGACGCAGGGTAAGAGACATTATTCCTCACTTGTGATGATCGGTGGCGGATTGCGGTCGGCCTGAGAGTTAGCTGGGTACCGGGGCATCGGCCGGCAGGATTGCCTCGACTTTTAGCGCCTGCCAGAATTCCGGCGGGATCGGCGCCTGCAGCCATTCGATATTCGTCTGCAACTGCCTTTGGTTACGTACGCCGTGAATC
>NZ_JBFUMG010000859.1:0-1349 GCF_054049495.1 Phyllobacterium sp. P5_D12
ATGCTGATGTTGCACTTTTTGATTTCCCTTCGACTCGAGGGCAAGTGTTTAATCTTGCATCAGGTAAGGCACAACAAATACAAGACATTCTCGATAAGCTGATCCATATCTCGGGTCAGAAGATTGATGTTCAAGTTGATCCAGAACGTTTGCGCCCGAGTGCGGTTGCAAGCGCTGTAGGCGATGCCAGTGCTGCTCTTAACGCAATTCGCTGGAAACCAGCAATATCGTTTGAGACAACCCTGACCAACGTTTACGACTATTGGAAGGAGCATGTCACTGCCGCTTAACGTCCAAGCCCGCTTTAAGGGCGAATTGGAGGCTTGGGTCACAGGATTGGAGCAGGGTTATTGTATTCGATTAGGCGAGCATTAATGACGCCAGATGAATGTCCGCGCTGGAGTTCTTTGTGATCTACAAAGCCGTCAGCAGCATAGCGATCCGTTCATTGAGAAGGTTTGTACGCTTTCTCTATCACGACTTGAGAGTTTTCAAAGCTTGGTCAGACCGCCGGTTTTCGGCGCGATCTTCGATAACCGAATACCACGTCGGAGAGAAAAAAAACGCTGGAGAGGTCTACGCCATCTATCTGATATGGCAGCCAGCCGGCTTTCCTTGGTATGTGAAGAATACCCTGTCGGCGCTCAATGATTTAGGCATCAATGTTATTGCGGTCGTCAATCATCCGCTGAACGATGAGCAATTGTCTGAACTCAGGAGACATTGCGCGCACCTTCTTATCAGGGACAATGCCGGGTTTGACATGGGTGGTTACAGGGATGCCACGCTATTCATACGAGAAACCCTGAAACCCAGTCGCGTCTGCTATCTCAATGACAGCGTATATTGCTTCAGGGAAGGTCTGATTGACCTTTTCAGAAAACTGGCAAATTCTGCGGCCGATATCGCAGCTCCATTTGAAAATCACGAATATTCCTACCACATCCAATCGTTCTGCTTCAGTGTAAGTGGTCGAATTTTCCTCAGTGAAGAATTTAAAACTTTTTGGCAAAATTATCTTCCGGTCGATTCCAGGGTTTGGGCGATCGACAAAGGAGAAAAAGGCCTGTCAAATGCCATCGTTCCGATAGCAGAGAGAATTGACGTCTTCTATACACCCGACCATTTGCGACCCTTTTTGCTTGACCTCCCGTTAGATGAATTACAGCGGCTCAACCGGTATTTCCCGAGATTGGTACGCCACAAGGAGGGAGAGTTGCAAAAACTATCGAAGTCGCAACTCGTGACCGAATTGTGCAGGCTTGTTGCAATTCGGTCCCAAATCCACACAGGCGCGTTTCTCTACCAGCGTTTCATGGGTTGTCCAATGATGAAACGAGACCTGTATT
>NZ_JBFUMG010000860.1:0-1349 GCF_054049495.1 Phyllobacterium sp. P5_D12
AGTCGGTACTGCTCAGCAACGGCTATCTTGACGAGGCCGATATGGACAGGCTGAAGGATGCGGGCGCTGTTGGCGACATACTTGGGCGGTTTGTCGATGAGAATGGCAGAATAATCGATGAGGCTATCGACGATCGGACCGTGGGCATGCGGCTCGAACATCTGAGGACCAAGCAGCAAGCCATCGGTGTGGTTGCGGGTGAAGACAAGCACCGGATCGCCGTTGCAGCGTTGAAAGCGGGCTACGTGTCGGTCATCATCACGGACGAAGCAACAGCACTCTATGCATTGGAAAATCAAAATGGTGTCTGACACGCGTGAGGCGACGAATTGCCGTGTCGATCACAGGAAGGATCGCGCATGAACCGCCAGGATATTTTGGTATCAAAGGGGACGGACTTGGCAGTCCAGCATTCCATAGCGCGCAACGCCGGCACCAAGCTCGCGCTTGACTGGTTTGACGATATCGCTGTCAACCGCTCGGCCACGGAGCGCCGCGCTGCGACGTTGACGACACGCCGGACAGTGAAGAAGGAATATCAGGCGGCGTGGCTAATCAAGGCTATTACCTGCATCGATCTGACCACGCTTGCCGGTGACGATACGGCGGGTCGCGTCCACCGGCTTTGTGCCAAAGCCAAGCGTCCGGTTCGAGAGGATATACTCGAGGCCCTCGGCCTGGCCGATGCGAACATCACGACTGGTGCTGTTTGCGTCTATCCGACAATGGTGCCGCATGCGGTGAAGGCATTGCAGGGGTCCGGCATACCTGTGGCCTCGGTGGCAACCGGTTTCCCGGCTGGCCTCACGCCGCTGCCGCAGCGCCTTGCCGAGATCCACTATGCTGTGGGTGAGGGGGCCGCTGAAATCGACATCGTTATCACGCGCGAACACGTGCTGACCCAGAACTGGTCAGCGCTGTACGATGAGATCGTGCAGATGCGGGAAGCGGCAGGCGATGCACATCTGAAGGCGATCCTGGCGACCGGCGATCTTAACACGCTGCGCAATGTCTATCGCGCTTCGATGGTTGCGATGCAGGCCGGCGCCGATTTCATCAAGACATCGACGGGCAAGGAGGAAGTGAATGCCACGCTTCCGGTCAGCCTGATCATGCTGCGCGCCTTGCGCGACTATGGCGAATTGTCGGGCCAGACTGTCGGCTTCAAGCCGGCAGGCGGCATGAAGACCGCCAAGGATGCGATGAACTGGCTGATCCTGATGAAGGAA
Source organism: Phyllobacterium sp. P5_D12 (assembly GCF_054049495.1). Classification (NCBI taxonomy): domain Bacteria; kingdom Pseudomonadati; phylum Pseudomonadota; class Alphaproteobacteria; order Hyphomicrobiales; family Phyllobacteriaceae; genus Phyllobacterium; species Phyllobacterium sp. P5_D12. The sequence continues at coordinate 1,230 of NZ_JBFUMG010000860.1, forward strand.
GAACTTGGCCTGCCGTGGATGCAGCCTGCGCTTTTCCGCCTCGGTGCGAGTTCGATGCTCGGCGATATCGAACGGCAGCTGGAACATTACGTGACGGGCCGCTACGCCGCGTCTTCGCGC
>NZ_JBFUMG010000861.1:0-1347 GCF_054049495.1 Phyllobacterium sp. P5_D12
CCTTGATCCAGGCCGTAAAACTATCGCGGTCACGGGCGATCTTGTCCCAGGCAATGTAAAAAGCGTTGGAGCGCGGATAATAGCCGTGCGCATAGGACGGAAACGCACCGCCAGGTATATGAACAACGGAGCTGACTGCCCATGTCGGCAGAACCACCGCATTGGGCGACGGCGGATTGAGTTCATCAACGATTTCTTCGACCGTAACGATCGAGCGCTTGGCCGCAAGCACCGCTTCTTTTTGGACGCCGGAGATGCCTTCGATCAGCACATTGCCTTTGCGGTCCGCGCGCTGGGCGTGGATAATCGACACGTCAGGGCGAATCGACGGGACCGCCGCAAGAGCTTCGCCGGTGAACGGGCAGGTAATTGATTTGATATTCGGGTTGACCTTCGCAAGATCCGCGCCGATATAGCCGCGGAGCATCGCGAATGGCAGGTTTGCTGCGCCTGCCTCATAGGCGTTTGCCATGGCAGCGTGCGAATGCTCCTCAATCTCAAGCGGGCGTGGCCACTGGTTTTCGACTGCATCGCGAAAACGGTGCAACGAGCCAACGCCCGGATTGCCGCCCCAGGAGAATTTCATACCGCGTGCTGCGCCGACGCCGATCAACTGGTCGTAGATCAGGTCTGGCGTCATCCGTATAAGAAAAAGCTCCTTGCGATCCTGCCGGATGATTTCGTGGCCGGCGGCATAGGGGATCAGGTGCGTGAACCCTTCCATCGCAATGGAATCGCCGTCCCTGACATTCTCTTCAATCGCTTCGGAAAGCGTGCAAATCCGCGCCACATTTCTCTCCCTGTCCCAAATTTCTCATCTTTTGATTAGTGCTTCATTGGTTCAAAGGTCAAATTATTTGTGCGTTATATGATTTTTGTTCGTATATCGCACAAATCGTGCTAGGGTTTGGCATGCGAGAAACGGACTTCATCAGTGGTTTTGCCAAGGGCCTCTCGGTAATCGAGGCGTTCGACGCGGCAAATCCGCGTCTTTCAATCACCGATATCTCGAGGATTACCGGCCTCGAACGTGCGACGGCCCGGCGTTGTCTCTTGACCTTGGCACAACTCGGCTATGCCGACTATGACGGCAAATTCTTCTCGCTATCGCCGCGAATACTGYGTCTTGGCCATTCCTATCTTACAGCGACTCCCCTGCCCCGCCTTCTGCAGCCTTTTCTCGATCAACTGTCGGAAAAGACCGGCGAAAGCGCATCGGCTTCCGTCCTCGATGGTAATGAGATCGTCTATATCGCCCGGGCATCGCATAAGAGGGTAATGTCGATCAATCTCAATCCCGGAAGCCGCCTGCCCGCCTATTGCTCGTCCATGGGGCGAGTCTTGCTC
>NZ_JBFUMG010000862.1:0-1347 GCF_054049495.1 Phyllobacterium sp. P5_D12
TGAAGAAAACTGGGTTGTTTCTGCCGCTGCGAAACCTGTCGGTATCTGCCCGGATTGCGGAAGGCGAAGCCGGCACCGGCACGGCTGGCACAACCGCCGCCTCCAGGACTTGCCTGTTCAGGGTCAAGTTGTGAAAATMAAACTCGCACTGAACCGTTGGCAGTGTAGGCACCGGAAATGCGGGCGACGAACCTTCACCGATAGGTTGCCTGAGATTGCTTCACCCTACACGCGACGAACTGAACGGATGGCCGAGATTGTACGCTTGATTGGCCACAAGATGGGCGGTCGCCCGGGTGAATACTTGATGCATCGGCTCGGCATGCCGGTCAGTGACGACACGATCTTGCGGCAATTGAAGCGCAATAATCCGGCGTCCATGCAAGAAGACAATATTCGGGTTGTGGGCATTGATGATTGGAGCTGGCGGCATTCCTCGCGGTACGGCACGATCATGGTTGATCTTGAGCGTCAATCGGTCGTCGATGTTCTGGACGACCGCAGCGTTGAGAGCGCGAAAGCATGGTTGCAACAACGTCCGACGATCGAAGTTGTTAGCCGAGATCGCTGTGGCCTGTATGCCCAGGCAGCCCGGGAGGGCGCACCGCAGGCGCGCCAGGTGGCTGACCGTTTTCATCTGGTCCAAAATCTCAGGGCGGCGATTAAGGAACAGATGAGCGTTTATGGCCACGCCCATGTTAGACCCATTCTCTCCGAAGATGCTATCGCCAGCGCTACGGCACAACACCGCCGAGCCCGCTTGCAGCACAGACAATCCCGTCAGGAAATATTCGCCACGCTTCAAGCTTTGCGCCAGCAGGGCCTCACCTACAGCGAGATTGCAAGGYGGACCGGATACGAGCGCCGTAGCATCGCGAATTGGCTCACTTCTAACGCACCTCGAGACAGAAACCGGGCAGCATTGAATCCGACATCGCCGTTGTATTTTGAAACTTTTCTGGCTGAATGCTGGAAGAATGGAAACCGCATTGGGCGCCATCTATTTCACGATATCAAGAACCGCGGCTACACGGGCAGTCGTTCCAATCTGGAGCGCCTGTTGAAGGTGTGGCGTGAAGCCGAAAACATCCAACCCGACGACCCGCCTCCAGATGTGCATGTTTCAGAACCTGTCCGCGATCCTGATACCGGCCATGTGATCTCGTCTGTGGTGGCCGCAGCTTTGTGCATAAAACCGCGCGGCCTGCTGACAGATCTTCAGACCAGAAAGGTCAATGCTTTGAAGCAGGGCTCGACAGCGTTCGCCATAATGCGTGACTTGGCCATGCGCTTCAACGGCATCTTGCGCAGCAGGAATTCGGCGGCACTGGATGAATGGATCGACAA
>NZ_JBFUMG010000863.1:0-1331 GCF_054049495.1 Phyllobacterium sp. P5_D12
GGAATAATGCGCGTCGAGCGTGACCATGCGGCTGTCTTGAAATTCGCCTCCGCCAGGCCATACGCAACCCGCTGACCTATAGGCCCAAGCCCAAGGACGGTGATGCGCAGCTCATCGCGCCTCTTCGCTTCGCTCGGCAATGCCAGCCAAGTTCCTTCGCGTTGCGCAATGCGATAAGCACTGTCGTTCTGGAGATAGGCGAACGCGACGTGTAGAACATAACTCAACATCTGCTCGGCTTGGCCCTCATCCTGCAGCCGGGCGATCGGCATATCGACAGGGACACGCGGGTCGGCCAAAAGCTGATCGGCGCCAGCGCCGAAACAGAATATGGCCTTCAGACTTGGTGGCAAAGCTACCAAGTCGTCAGGCAATATCCAGCTGACGAGCAAATCGTAGTCCCACGACGGATCAGCAAGGGGCCAATGACGAAACTCTGCCCCTGGCGCTGCTGCCTTCAGATGCTGTTCAAAGGCGCGTGTCTGGCTAAGCCGGTCTGTCAGGACGACGCGCATCGTCAGGCACCGTTAAAAGCAAGACCGGCCAGGCGTCTGAGAGCGATCCACTCTAACCCGGCTGCACCGTCCGGATCTGCGGCATATTGTGCGGCAGTTCGCTCGCAAACTCCGCGAGAGGGGAGGCGCAGTGGGCGTCCGGTTGCTTGGGCGGCCAATTGCATGCGGCATGCCATCTCCAAATTGTACATGAGCGAGAAGGCTTCACCGACAGAACGACCGACGGTGAGAAGTCCATGGTTTCGCAGAATCATTGACTGGTTTTTACCGAGATCGGCCACCAGTCGTTCCTGTTCGCCCGGATCAAGCGCTATGCCTTCGAATTCGTGATAGCCGACATTGCCGTAGAACAGCAGTGCAGTTTGGTTGAGTGGCAGCAGTCCCTCCTCAAGGCAGCTAACCGCAACGCCGGCTGCCGTATGGGTATGCATCACACACATCGCATCCGGCCGGGCAGTGTGGACTGCCGTGTGGATGATGATGCCGGCCGAGTTGATCGGAACTTGCTGCCCACGCACCTGATTGCCATGGTGATCGATAACGGCCAGGGTTTCTGGTGCAACCTCTCTGAAAAGATCACCATAACGGTTAATTAGAAGTTTGTCGGGCTCATTGGGAAGCCGTGCCGAGATGTGGGTATGGATTAGATCATCCATTCCAAAATGCGCGACGAGACGATATGCAGCGGCCAAATCTTCGCGGGTCGCCAATTCTTCTGATGAGAACAAGTCCGGCATCTAAACCTCATAATACGTGAATCCCTGTATACAGGTATTTTAGGTGCGCGCGAGTGTCAACCGCCTTATGGCACAAACG
>NZ_JBFUMG010000864.1:0-1329 GCF_054049495.1 Phyllobacterium sp. P5_D12
CAAACCAAGCGACTGCAGATACGGGTCGAAAGGAGCGAGGATGGGTGCTGACGTGGCCAGAAGGATGAGGACAAGAATAACCGCCAGACCGGCTACCCCGGGCAAGTCAGTTCGGAATATTTTCCAGAAACCAAAGAGCTGTTGCATCGAACGCGCGAGCTTGGAAGAACCGGCAGATGGAATAGCATTTGTGGCAATCGTCATTGGCGGGTCCTCGGATCGAGCAGGCGATAGAGAATATCGCTGAGAAGGTTCAATCCGAGAAAGATGACCCCGATGAGCAGCGTCGCAGCCATGACGGCGTTCATGTCGCCGATGAGCAGGGCATTGGTGAAATACTGCCCAAGCCCCGGCCAGGCGAACACGGACTCGACAAGGACGGTCCCCTCGAGCAATCCGCCATAGGCCAGCGCCAGAACTGTGAGCAACTGGACGCGGATATTGCGGAATGCATGTCCCCAAATGACCTGTCGCGCCGAAAGCCCCTTGACGCGCGCGGCAATGATATATTCTTGCGGCAGCTGTTCGAGCATGAAACTGCGCGTCATGCGCGCTATGAATGCGGTGGAGCTGTATCCCAATATGCTGGCGGGCAGGATCAGATGGTTCACCGCGTCCCAAAAGACCTCCATATCCCCTGCAAGCAAAGCATCGACGGTTATGAATCCGGTTATTCGCGGTACAATATCCAGATTGTAAAGGCTCAGTTGTCCAGAACCGCCTACCCAGTGCAGAGCGGCATAGAAAAGCAAGAGGCCCATCAACCCCAGCCAGAAGATCGGGGTGGAATGCCCCATCAACATAACGATCCGCAGAATGTTGTCCATCGCCCGGCCTCTGTTTACAGCGGCGATCACCCCCAGTGGTATGCCGAGCAAAGCTCCTATCAGCATACCTGTTGTTGCAAGCTMTATCGTTGCAGGAAAGACTTTGATCAGGTCTGACAAGACCAGATTTCCCGTAAGCCGCGCTCGTCCGAAATCGCCCGATACGGCGTTCGATACAAAAATCGAAAATTGCTGGATCAGCGGACGATCGAGACCTAGCTCCCGAGAGACTTGTTGATACGTTTCCGCATCCGCTTGGTCGCCGACAATTGTCAGGACAGGATCGATAGGAAGCACACGGCCAATAAAGAAGATAATGACCATCAAACCAAGGAAAGCTCCAAGGACACTGACCAGAGGCCCCAGCATTGTCTTAACAATGCTGGCGGCCCGGTACCCCACCCCTTCCGGAGTTGTGGCGGCTTTTAACAACATGATTTGTCCCGAACTATTCTGAGGTCTTTTTGACGTAGTACCAGCTTGGCGACCGGGCCTGCTGATC
>NZ_JBFUMG010000865.1:0-1326 GCF_054049495.1 Phyllobacterium sp. P5_D12
ATCCATCGCGGCGCTCATCCACAATGAGCCGACCGAAAAGTCAGCCCAGAGATCCGGCGTGAAACCCAGGATATGGTCCTTGTGCTGATGTGTGACAATGAGCAGATCAAGCCACTTCTTGGCTCCATCGTCAGGTAGCATGATCTTCAGCTTTTCGAGCGCGGCTGTGAGGTAGTCCATGCCGCTTAGCGATCCGCAATCGATAAGAATGTGAAAATCGCGGCCGTCCTCATGCCCTTCAGGAATCCGGCAATAGATGCAGTCGCCAAGACCGACGTCAAACATGCGTATCAGGAGCTTACCTGCCATTGCCGGCCTCCAATGTCGTCGTCCTCGATATCGTCGTGAATGGCAAAATGCGGCGAAAGCTGAAAACGCACTTCGCCGTCGACGCGGTTGAAACCGAATGGCGGGATGGCACGGGCCAGGAGACCAAGCTCGCCGCCGACGGTCTCGCCGATCATGCCTGATTTGATCCGTGCTGCCAGAGCATCGAGAAATTCCTCGCGACGCTTGCGCCCGGCGTTGCGCTCGGCGCGTTGCTCGGGGCTGTTACCAAGCTCCTCGCTGCCGGGTTTGCGTGCCCAATGGATCTGGTTGCCATTCTGGTCCAGGACGAGCGTTGCACCGCACAGCATACTCGTTCGCTCACCGGCAAAGCGACCGAAGCGCTCGCCCTCGAGTGCGACATCTTCCCGCCATATGTATTGCACGACGATCTGGTCGGGGAGTTGCCGCGATTCCGTTGTCAGCTTTTTGGCGCGAACGATCTCGGTGATGATGAGGTCGGCGTTGAGGGGAATGAACAGATCTGCACGATTGTCGTCGAGAAAACGATATGCACCGCCGCGCGATGCACCGATCGAGTCGATGTCATGGTAAATGGTCAGTTCAGGACGATTGAAGACAGCGTCCGGTTCCAAGAGGGACGCGCGATCCGCTTCATCGAGAATACCGCGCTCAACAAATACGTTGAACATCATCTCGCGATAGCCTTCGGGATCAGTTGGATTGGACACCTCTTCGGCGCGCAACACCGCCAAAGCATAGTCACGGAACTCAACTCCGCATGGCGGCAGAAAATCCAGCGGCTGTATCGCCATCATTTGCATGCGCTGGATCGTGTACCAGAAGGCATTTGGCAAGGATGGCTTGCTCTTCGGATTATGCTTAAAGCGTTGGTCCATCCGTTCCTTGTATTTGCCAAAGAGACTGACCATGATGTCAAAACAGGCTCCCGTCAGCACCTGCGAAACGCGGTGAGGCTGGAGATCGTTCTTTATGTCACTCATTGTCAATTTGTTAGCGGCGGTGCGCAGATAAGGC
>NZ_JBFUMG010000866.1:0-1326 GCF_054049495.1 Phyllobacterium sp. P5_D12
GGCCGACACAACGCGATTGCGTCCGGCAGCCTTTGCGCCATAGAGAGCGTCATCAGCACGCTTCAGCAGATTTTGCACAGTGTCTTCCTTGGATAGAACGCTGGCGATGCCGATGCTGATTGTCACAGGAGCGCCGGTCCCGTTTTGATTGACAACAAACGGCGTCGCTGCGACCTCGCGCCTGATGCGCTCGGCCACAACGGCAGCGAGCGCCGAATCGGTGTCCGGCATCACTATGAAAAACTCCTCGCCGCCATAGCGGCTCGCAAGATCGCTCCCGCGTACATTCCGTCGCAGACGCCTTGCAAATTCCCGCAACACTTCGTCCCCGCCGTCGTGACCATGCGTGTCATTTATCAGCTTGAACCGGTCGATATCGGTCATGAGAATGGACAAGGGCCGCCGACGTTCGACAGCGCGCTTGAATAGGGTTGCCAGATGCGTCTCAAGATAGAGACGATTATGCAAACCGGTCAGGCTATCCGTCACCGCCATTTCGTAGGTCTTTACAACGCTGGCGCGCAAACCATCGTGATAAGCTTTTCGTCGAAGCTGTGTGCGCAACCGCGCCAGCAATTCATTCGGGTTCAGCGGTCGCACCAGATAGTCGTTGACGCCCAATTCCAGGGCGCGCCGGATCAATGGCTCTTCACCCCGATCCGCCACAAGGATGATAGGCAGCGACCGCGTGTTGTCGAGCGACCGCAATTGCGCACAAATGCGCAGTGGGTCAAAATTTGCGAAGCTTGACGAAATGATCAGGCAATCATGGTCGCCTTGGATTGCGTCGAAGAATCCCGTTTGCGGGTCCGTTTGAACATCGACGACCCCTTCGTCGGCCAATATGCGCTGAATACGCTCGACGCTTTCGGGTCGTTCATCGATCAGAAGAACACGGGCGTTCTTGGCACTGCCCTCGCTGCCAATTGGGAACCGCAAGATCGACTCCAACCCAACATCGCGGGTAGTAGCAACACGTAACCGCAGCTCGTCGGTCAGGTTTTTCAACCGCACCAAGCTCTTCACGCGTGCAAGAAGTTGCAAGTCGTTTACGGGTTTGGTCAGGAAATCGTCAGCGCCGAAGTTCAATCCGGTAATGCGGTCTGTATCCTGATCCAGAGCTGTGACCAGCACCACAGGGATATGTGCGGTAGAGGCTTGCGACTTCAGCCTGCGGCAAACTTCGAAGCCGTCCAACCCTGGCATCATGATATCAAGCAGAATGAGGTCAACATTGCTGTTCTCGCATATCTCCAAGGCCTGATAGCCGTCCGATGCCGTGACGACTTCATAATATTCCGCGCTCAGACGTGCTTCGAGCAACTT
>NZ_JBFUMG010000867.1:0-1325 GCF_054049495.1 Phyllobacterium sp. P5_D12
TTTCCCTGTATGGCGGCGGCACCTGCTGACCGATCCCCAGACCTCTGGGGGACTACTGGTTTCCTGCAACCCGAAACGCGCAACGGAATTGCTCCGAGAGATCACCAGTGCGGGCTATCCTGCAGCCCGGATCGTTGGTTCAGTTGAGACGGGCAAGGCTGGATTGCACGTCGTCGCCTGACGATCGCCCGATATTCCCCATCTGAGAAACGAGAGTTCCGCGAAAGCTATCTGGTCTCGCGTTCGGAACCAAATCGCCCATCGTCGATTAGGCATGCTGAAGGGAAGGGTAAATCAAGGGAGAGTAAACCCATGAAACGCATGCTTCTTCTAACCGCTGCATTGATGTTTGCGGGAGCCGGTCAGGTGCTCGCACAAGATACCGTCATCGTGGAAGTGCCCCAGCCGGCGCGGGACTATGTGATCGCCAACCCGTCTGAGGACATCATGATCGATGAGGATGTGGCCGTCGGGACCGCAATCCCCGAGGATGTCGAGCTGGTACCTATACCGGACAGCCCGGACTACAGTTACGTCTATGTAAAGAAGCAGCCGGTCATCGTTTCGACGAAAGATCGAAAAGTTATCTACCTGTCCAATTAATTAAAACTTTGCCGGTCTGACGAATGGGAGAGAAAGCCCGCTACCTTGCGTGGCGGGCTTCGGTATCCTGGCGGCTTGCGCAGCGATGATCCAGGCCAATTGCTGTTACCGACAGAGGGCAAAGAGCCCGGATTCTTCGTCAACATGGATGTCCTGCGGCTTCCGCCAAACAAAAAAGACGGCGAGTTTGCAAGCTCGCCGCCAGTTGGTGAGCCCTGAATATTGGCGGCGTAGCTGCAACAAGGGCTCAGCTGACCTGGAAAATCAGCATCCAAAAAACAAATGAAATCCGGATTGGTTCCCCCTCCGTCTCCTGGCGGACTGAATAAAGCGTTGATCTTTTCATCCTTGGCCAGTGGCTGCGACCAAACCGCTCTATCGGCATTGTTCAGCCCCTGGAAAGTGACGCCAACAGCCACTCAAACCGGAGCAGCAAGCACTGGGACGACAACCAGTAGCAGTGAAGGGCAGACCGCTAAAAAAGATGGTCAGACCATTCCGCTAGCCAACAAGGAAGGTGGCGGCGACCCTAATCTTGCTACATCGCAACAAGACGTTAACGCCCAACAAAAAGGCGATCAAACCGCCATGGCCAAAGCGGAGGAATGCAAGGAATAAACATCTAGGAGGGGAGATCAACGACCTCCCCTCCTTATCAAATTCGGCTTGAAATCCATGATTTCGTAAACCGGATCATTTATTCGCACCTACTAGTACCAGCG
>NZ_JBFUMG010000868.1:0-1319 GCF_054049495.1 Phyllobacterium sp. P5_D12
GCCTATGTAGCGCTCGGACCGGCGAACCGCGTCGCCGTGGTCAATACGGAAACCTACGAGGTCGAAAAATACGTGCTTGTCGGACAGCGGGTCTGGCAGCTCGCATTCATGCCGGACGGCAAGCAGATCATCAGCACTAACGGGTTGTCGAACGACATCACATTCATCRACACGGAAACCGATGAGCCGATCAAATCCGTTACCGTGGGGCAATTGCCATGGGGTGTCGCGATATCGCCGAACTAACACAATTCTGAAGACCAAGGGAGGACTACATGACAACATACAAGACGCTGGCATTGGCCGCGGTTCTCAGCATCGGGCTGGCTCAATCCTTTGCTTTTGCCCAGGCTGACGACGATGACGACGCCAAGGCAGCACCGGAGCCGAAGGCGGCAATGCAGGCAAAGCCGCCGGTGATCACACGCGGCAGCAAGAATGTGCCGGAGCTTATTCTCGGGTCCAAGGACGATGAATTCACCGTCAACCAGAAGGATTTCGAACTGGTTGCCGGACAGGGCTATCGCTGGAAGATCACGTCCGCGGCCGGACTTGAATACAAATTCGTCACCGATCTTTTCCGCAATGTCTGGATGAACCAGATCGTCATCAACGATCTCGAAGTGCATATGGATGGCGGGCCGGCATGGCTCGAATTCGACTCGCCGGGCACGATCAATGTACAGTTTACGGCAGTGCGGCCCGGCAAATACACCTGGTCCGTGCCAGACCTTGCAGACAAGGGAATGAAGGGTACGATTACCATCAAATAGCCGTCAGTTTGCGGCAAGGTCGTCGTCGCATAAGGTACCAAGGGTGGAGCTTGATGGGTACAAATGCCGGACTGAGGAACATCAATGACAAATCAATGCCGGAAGCAAATCTTCCGGCGCTTGATCTCGCATCGGTGAGTTACGCCTATGGCAAACGCCAGGCGCTGGAAAACGTCACGTTTTCCATAGCACCCGGGCGCTTTGCCGTGCTGCTCGGCCTGAATGGTGCCGGCAAGACGACGCTGTTCTCGCTTATCAGCCATCTGTTCGCAACAAGGCATGGCCGCATCCATGTGTTCGGCCATGACATCGACCGGCGGCCGGGTGACGCGCTGCGGCGGCTCGGTATTGTTTTCCAGGCGCGCACGCTCGATCTCGATCTTTCGGTGCACCAGAACCTCTCCTACCATGCATCGCTGCATGGTATCCGCTCGCGCGAAGCCAACCGGCGCATTCACGATCTGATGCAATCCATCGACATGAGCGAACGGCTCCATGAAAAAGCCCGCAGCCTCTCGGGCGGGCAAATCCGGCGCGTGGAGATTG
>NZ_JBFUMG010000869.1:0-1319 GCF_054049495.1 Phyllobacterium sp. P5_D12
GTGGTATTCGCACCGCAGATGAGAATGGCGACTCGCTCATCTGGTGCCGGAACATATTTGCCGGAAAGCAGCGCGGCGAAGGCGGCGGCACCGCCGGGTTCGGTCACGATACGCACCTTGTCCCACAGCGCAATTTGCGCCGCGCGAATATCGTCGTCAGAGACGAGGACAGAGCGGTCGACGAAAGYCTGGGCGATCGGAAACATCAATTTGCCAACCTGTTTCGGAGCCAGCGAATCGGCGGCAATACCTTCCGCCGGCGCATCGACAGGCTGACCGGCCTCAAGCGCCATATGCAGCGTTGGCGAGCCCTCCGGTTCAACGGCGATGATTTTGACCCGGCCTTTGAACCACGCAGCGATGCCCCCGATAAGTCCGCCGCCGCCAACCGCAACCAACAGTGTCGTTATATCGGGAAGATCAGCTTCGATCTCGGCACCGAGAGTGCCCTGACCGAGCAGCGTCTCGGGTTGGTCATAGGCATGGACGGCCAGGGCGCCGTTCTCTTCGACAAATTTCTCACTCGCGGCCAAGGCATCGGCGTAGCGATCGCCGCCGATGACGAGAGTTGCGCCATAGCCACGGATGCGTTCGGCCTTGGCCGGGGAGGTAACGCCCGGTACGAAGATGGTTGCGGGTACGCCCAGACGCATCGCGGCGTAGGCGACCGCGGCGCCATGATTGCCACCGGATGCCGCCGCGACGCCAGCCTCCGGAAGGGAGCGGGTCAAGAGGTTGGTGAAAGCACCGCGCGCCTTGAACGAACCCGAATGCTGCAAATATTCCAGCTTGAGATCGACCGGACGCGGTGCAAGCCCGAAATCGGTCATGTCGACCCGCAAGGTTGGTGTGTGACGGATATGCGCACGGATCAACCGCTCTATCTCGCCAATTCGTTCAGGTGTGATCAGGGAGTTCATGGGATTCTCGCTTGAAGGACGGTGCGGAGAATAGTGGTGGCCGGGGCGGGGAAGCAAGTGCAAACGATTGATCATTGGCTAAGCCGCATGAAACCGTCATTGACTCCAATCGTATCCGGGAGTAGAAAAACACAAAAGAGCAATAAAGCTACAGTTGTTGTTTCTTAAACCCCACGAATGAAAGGAGGTCGATCATGAATGAAATTCGCCTCCAATCATCGAACAGGCTTCCTTCGGACGAGCAACGCGAACATTTGATGGTGCGCGTTGCCAAGCTTTATTATGACCTTGAATGGACACAGGGTGATATCGCCGCCGAACTCGGCTTGACCCGCTGGCAGATCGGCCGGCTGCTGACCGAGGCGAAAGAGCTCGGCGTTGTTCGCATCGAGATCACGC